>CAMMJA010000005.1 GCA_946497145.1 uncultured Mycoplasmatota bacterium
ACAAAGAAGAAGATAAGAAGAAAAAACACGAAGAAGAGCTTAAGAACGAAGCACAACAGATGATCTTCCAAACTGAAAAATCATTAAAAGATTTAGGAGATAAAGTTGATAAGAAAGAAAAAGAAGAAGCCGAAAAGTTAATCAAAGAATTAAAAGAAGCACTAGATAAGAACGATATTGATGATATCAAGAAGAAAAAGGATAGTTTAACAGAAAAAGCCATGGCTCTTGCAACAAAAGTATACGAAAACATTCAAAAGGAGCAAGCCGCAAATCAAGCTGAAGAAGGAAAAGACGAAGAGAAAAAAGACGATAATGTCAAAGATGCAGAATACGAAGAAAAATAAAAAGACCATGTAAAGTTCTAGGAAACTAGAACTTTGCTGGTATCTATGAGGAGAAATTATGGGGAATGAATTAAAAACGCGAGATATGATTGACGAAAAAGATAAGTGGGATTTAAAAAGTATGATTGCAAGTGAAGAAGAGTTTTCTCATCTTTCGAAGCAAACAGAAAATTTACTAAAACAACTATGCAAGATGAAAGGACATATTTTAGATAATGAAGAAACACTTGCTACTTATTTGAAAATAAGTGAACAGTACGATCGAATGATTTCTAAACTTTATGTATACGCACAGATGAATTGTGATACCAATACGAAGGATGTAAAAAAACAAGAAATGAAATTAAAAGCCGTTAAACTTTATGAAACGGGTATTGATCAACTATCATTCGTAGTGCCTGAAATTTTAAAATCTGATTACCAACGTATTGAAATGTTGTTAAAGAAAGCAAATTTAGAAAAGTATCAATTTTATTTTGAGAAACTTTTTCGCAATCAGTCACATACATTAAGCGAGCAAGAAGAGCAGGTAATCAGTCAAGCGTCGATTGCATTTGGTGTTGGGAACGATGTCTTTTATAATTTAGAAAATGCAGATGCAAAGTTTGGAAGTATTTTAGATGAAAACAATCAAGAAGTAGAACTTACTTCTAGCAATTATCTTCGATTTATGCAAAGTAGCAATCGAAGAGTAAGAAAAGATTGTTTTCAAAAGTTTTATCAATTTTTTGAAGGACATAAAAATACTTTAGCGGCCTCACTTAAGGGAACCATCAAAGAAAATTTCTTTTTTAGCAATGTTAGACATTTTCATAATCCCTTACAGATGCATTTGTTTGCTGATAAAATAGATGGTCGTGTTTATGATGAATTGATCGAGAAGGTACATCATTATTTGCCTTCGCTTCATGATTATTTAAGCATTCGTAAAAAGATGTTACAAATAGATGAACTTCACATGTATGATTTGTATTGTGATGTTGTGAAGCCGAAAGAAACTAAAATTTCTTTTGATGCAGGCAAGAAGATGGTAAAAGAGGCGTTGCGACCATTGGGAGAACAATATTTGAAAGATCTAGAGTTGGCCTTTACGCAACGTTGGATTGATAAATATCCAAATGTTGGGAAAAAATCTGGTGGGTATAAATGGGGTTGTTATGATTCGTTTCCTTATATTTTATTAAACTATGACGAAACGATCGATTCAGTTAGTACTTTGGCTCACGAACTAGGTCATGCAATGCATTCTTACTATTCTAATTTACATCAAGATTACGTGTATCATGATTATCCCATTTTTCTAGCCGAGATTGCATCTACGGTAAATGAAGTGTTACTAGATGATTATCTTTATCAACGTGCTAAGAGCAAAGAGGAAAAGATATTGTACTTGTCGCATTTTTTAGATAAAGTACGTACGACCATTTATCGTCAAACGATGTTTGCAGAATTTGAAAAATTGATGCACGATAAAGAAGCAGATGGAGTTCCTCTTACGGAAGATGCGTTCAGCAATACGTATTATCAATTAAATCAAATGTACTATGGAAAAGATGTCGTAAGCGACGAAGAGATTCGTTACGAATGGTCACGTATTCCCCATTTTTATACTTCATTTTATGTTTATCAATATGCGACAGGTCTTGTAAGTGCTTTGTCACTTGCTAGTGATATCATTCACAATGTTCCTTTGGCCAAAGAAAAATATTTAGAATTTTTAAGTAGTGGTGCTAGCGACTATCCACTCGAAATTTTGAAGAAGGCCGGTGTCGATATTACGGGAGAAGATGCATATAGAAAAGCATTTGAAATGTTCGAACAAAAACTAAATGAATTAAAACAATTGGTTGAGAGTAGGTGAGAAGATGAACAAAAAAGATTATTATGAGATTCTTGGTGTCGATAAATCGGCTAGTCAAGACGAGATTAAAAGTGCGTTTCGAAAACTAGCCAAGAAATATCATCCTGATATCTCTAAAGAACCAGATGCGGAAGCAAAGTTTAAAGAAGCCCAAGAGGCCTATGCAGTGTTGTCTGATGAAAGTAAAAGAAAACAGTATGATCAATTTGGGCATGCGGCCTTTGAACAAGGTGGTTCCGGTGGCTTTAGTGGTTTTGATGCATCAGGGTTTGATTTTGGTGACATTTTTGATAATTTATTTGGTGGAAGTGGCTTTGGTTTTGGAACGCGCAGTTCTAGCAATCGTGCTAGTCGTGGTTCAGATCAGATTATGCGTATCAAACTTTCTTTTGAAGAAGCCGTGTTTGGAACGACAAAAGATATTCAATTAGATGTGGTCGATACTTGTCCAGAGTGTTCTGGAAAAGGTGGTTTTGACGAGCAAACTTGTGAACGTTGTCATGGAAGTGGTACCATTACGAGCGAACAACATACAATTTTTGGTTCGTTTTTAAGCAAGACGACTTGCCCAGAATGTGCTGGAAAAGGAAAAACATATCGAAGAACTTGTAGTAACTGTCGAGGAAAGGGCAGAATTAAGCAAAATAAAACTTTGTCCGTTACCATACCAAGTGGAGTCGATAATGGAGATCGCTTGCGTTTGCCAGGAAAAGGAAATGCTGGTATGAATGGCGGATCAAATGGGGATTTGTATTTAGAGTTTCAAGTAGCAAGTCATGATTATTTTGAGCGCGATGAAGATGATATTTATATAGAAGTACCTATTACGATTACAGAAGCCATATTGGGGTGTAAGAAAGAAGTTCCTACTTTGAATGGCAACATTAAATTGACGATTCCAGCAGGAGTCGATCATGGTGATAAGCAACGCATCAAAGGAAAAGGAATTAACAATACTTCTAGTCGTCACAAGGGAGATTTATATTATGTAATGAAAATTGTAACTCCAAAAAAATTATCAAGAGAGCAAAAACAATTATTTGAAAAATTAAGTAAGACAGATTTAGAAGATACTGAGATTAGCAAATTTCAAAAATTTGTCAAACAAAATGATAAGTAAAAAACGTTACTAACGATTAGTAACGTTTTTCTTTTACATGACACTTCCTTTTTATTTTTACTTTAACAGGTGGAGTGAAGTAGTTATGATGTTCTTTTGGAATATGGTATCCGGTAACAATTACTTGTCCATTTTGATTACAAATGCGAAAAGGTGGTGGGTTGTACATCATGATGTACAGTTGTATTTTTTGACTGAATTGTTGGGAATGTAATTGTTCTTTTTGGGCTAGTTTTCGAATGGATAGGCATTGATCATATTCTTTTTTTGTTTTCTGATTTCTTAAGATGTTGTAACTATCTAGTAAATCATCAATTTGTTTTAGCATGATGCTAGAATTGTTTTCGTATTTTTGTTTGACTTCTTCAATTTTATTTTTTAAGCCAGCCAATAGTGTGGATGGATCGGCATTCTTTTGGACACCAAGTTTTTGATAGTGCGTCATAATAAATTTCCCCCTAAAATATCATTGTTTTTAAAATGCGTTCGGTATTCTTAAAATTGAGTTTGGCAATTTCAGTTAGTTTTTCCTTACCATATTTTTCAACAACTTCTTCACCGATTTTATCTACTTCTTTTCCAGCACCTTTGGGTAATGGAATGTGTAATGCATCGCTCAATTTATCAAACTCTTTTAAAAATAAATAGCGACTAATGATAGAACCGCAGGCGACTGCTAAATTTTTATCTTCTGCCTTAGTTAAAAAGGTAATGTTTCTTTGAACGTTGGGAATGTCTTTTAAATAATCGTAATACCGGTTTTCTCTAGCAAATTCATCGACGATAATGTAGTCGTAATCTGGATGTTCTTCTTGTATTAATTGATAAAGTACTTTGTTGTGTAAGATGGCTTTAATTTTGTTCATATTGATTTCTTTGGTATATTTTTGATTGTATTCGGTATTCGATAAGATGACACTGCGATATTTGATTTTTTTCGCAATTTGTGGTGCGATTTTCAAAATTTGTTCATCGTTCATTTTTTTAGAATCACGTATTTGAAAACTCTCAAGAAAAGGAATGTCTTCTTTGGACACAAAGGTTGCGGTTACGACGATTGGACCAAAATAATCTCCAGTTCCTACTTCGTCACTTCCCACAGCCGATGCGTCGTAGTATTTTGTTTCTTTTTTTGGTTCATTGGTTGTTGTTTGCCCATCGATTTCTTTCCACATCGTAGCATCGACATCGGCACTTACTCCTTGAAACATTACTTTTCCCGACTCATATAGTGTAATGACGGTATCTTCTTCTTCGGCTTGAAAAACGGCATAAGGAATTTGTTTGTCTCTTTTTTTATCTTTGTAATAATCGATTAATTTTTTCTTAGTTTCATCACTTACTTTGATTACAACATTCATGTCAACACCTCAAATTAATTATAGCATAAATTGTCATAATAGGTTATACTATAATTATAGATAGGAAGTGAAAATATGAATATTATTGATGTTGTTATTGTGTTACTCATTGCTTTAGCAGGTGTAGTAGGGTTAAAACGTGGATTTTTCAAACAAGTTGTCATGACAGTTGGAACAGTTTTGGTGTTTATCTTGGCTTTTTATCTTAAAAATCCCCTTGCTGACTTCTTTTGTTCTGTATTGCCATTTTTTGATTTCTTTGGAAGTTTTCAAGGAATTGTCGTCCTCAATGTTATTTTGTATCAATTACTTGCCTTTTTGATCGTGATTGCTTTGTTGATGGCTGTGTTAAATATCATTGTGTCTATTACTGGTCTGTTTGAAAAAGTATTGAAGTTTACGATTATTCTAGGAATTCCTTCTAAAATACTCGGTTTTATTGTAGGACTTATCGAAGGATATATCGTAATGTTTGTCATCTTGTTCTTTTTAAATCAACCAGCAGTCAATATTGATATTATCAATCAATCGAAGTTAATGCCCAAGATTTTGAATCATACACCTGGTTTAACCAACATTGTCAGTGATATGAACGAAACGATTACGGATATTTATCATTTGAAAGATCAATTTGGCGATGGCAAAGATCCTAATCAATTTAATTTAGAGACATTAGATGTCATGTTGGAACATGGTATCATCAAACCATCTTCTGTGGAAAAATTGATTGAAAATGGAAAATTAGATGGTGTTTCTGGCATAGAGAGTGTATTAAATAAATATCGATAGGAGGAAAATTATGTTATTACATTTAAAAAATGAAAATTTTAAGGAAGAAATTCAAACAGGAACGGTTCTTGTTGACTTTTATGCAGATTGGTGTGGACCATGTAAAATGTTAGGTCCTGTAATTGAAGAATTAAGTAAGGAAAATCCTGGGCTTTCCATTATTAAAGTTAATGTGGATGAGCATGAAGATTTGGCAAGAGAGTATGCAGTGATGTCGATTCCTACTTTGTTGTTAATTCAGGATGGACAAGTCGTAAAAAAACAAGTCGGTTTTGTTCCCAAAGAAGTACTTTCTTCTTGGATCCAATAAAAGAATCCTAGATGGATTCTTTTTCTATTAGAACTTCTTTTTCGATCAAGATATTTTTTGTTTGATTTTGTAATTTTTTGAATGCTTCTTGTGAGATAAGAAACGTAATAGTAATTTTATCCGTAAATGTTTTGTTTACAATGGTTGCGTTTTTCAATATTTGTGTAAAGTGTTTTTCTTGTTCGTAGGGAAAGTGCATCGTGATTTGGTATCCTTTTTCTAGTTTTACCAGTTGAGCATGTTGAATACAGGTGGCAACACTTTTTTGGTAGGCACGAACAAGCCCACCGGCTCCTAATTTGATGCCTCCAAAATATCTCACGACAACACATAACACATCATTTAACTGGTTCTTTTCTAACACAGATAGTATTGGAATTCCTGCCGTACCACTTGGTTCGTGGTCGTCACTTGCTTTCTTTTTATTATCAAGACAATACGCATAGCAGTAATGAGTCGCCTTGGGATAATCTTTTTTTATGCTTGTTAGTGCCTTGCTTATTTCATCTTGGTTTTTAATTTTTACGAGAAAAGCGATAAATTTTGAATTTTTGATGACGATTTCTTCTTTTATATTCTCTTTAATTGTATACATTTGCTTCACCCAATATCATTATAAAGTAGAGTGTACAAATTTACAATGTTTTCAAATTTACTTTTTCTTGTTCTTTTGGTATAATATCCCAAGAAAGAAGGTGTTCGGTTTTGTTTTTTAAACGTAAAAATGATAAATTAGACATCGATCGTTTAAACGATGTTATAAAAGTTTCTCATCATGTTTTAAAAATATTGTTTGTCCTTGCTATTTTGGCTTTGATTGTCTTAGGAACTTATTTGATTAAAAGTTGGAATGTTTTAGATGTCATTAAGACTATTTTAGTTGTGATTTCTCCTGTATTTATCGGTTTGATCGTCGCTTGGTTGTTTGATCCGATCGTTACGAAGTTACGTAACAAAGGAGTTCCTCGAATTGTTGGGGCTTTGATTGTTTATTTGTGTTTTTTTGGTTTTGTCTATCTTTTGATTTGGCTGATGATTCCAACATTATCTGATCAAATTAACGATTTTGTTGCAAGTATTCCAGAAATACTCAATTATTTAAAAGATTTTGTCAGTGATTTACTTTCTAAAATTTCTGATGCAAGTAACTATGATTTAAGTAGTGCGCAACAACAAATTTTTGCTTCCATTGAAGATTTTGGCGTATCGCTTGCTGTTAACTTGCCTGCTACTTTAATGAATGGAATTAAAGCCATTTTCAGTGGTGGCGTTACATTAGTCTTGGGCTTTATGTTCGGTTTTTATATGTTGATTGATTTTAACAATGTAGGACGGCATTTGCTCGAAATATTGCCTGAAAAATGGCATGAAGATGCGAAAGATTTAACGACTAAATTAAATCGTTCGTTGCGTAGTTTTGTCCAAGGAACTTTATTCATTATGTTTTTAGTGTTTATTGCGCAATCGATTGGATTGACGCTCGCTGGGTTAAAAGCACCATTGTTGTTTGGAATTTTCTGCGCGATTACAAATGTCATTCCTTATTTGGGACCTTATATTGGAGGAGCACCTGCAGTTATTGTTGGCTTTTCGATGAGTCCTCTTACTGGTGTTTTTTCCTTGATTTCTATCGTTGCCGTTCAAATGATTGAAAGTTACTTTTTGCAACCTGTTGTCATGGGAAAAGCCATGCAACTACATCCTGTAACTATTATGATTGGTTTGCTGATCTTTCAATATTTCTTTGGCATCATCGGTATGATTGTAGCAACACCTGTCATTGCTTCTTTAAAGATTATCATAACTTTTATCGATTCCAAGTTGCATTTTATGAAAATGATTCATAAAGAGAAGGAAGATAATCTTCAATTGAATGAGTAAAATATGATTAGAAAGAAATTATTATCTTTCTTTTTTTATATCAGAACTCTTGACATATATTAACCTTTAAGTTAATATATATTTGTAGATTGAAGGAGGGAGTCAATAAGGAAAATAACCAGGTGTTTTGGGAGGTTGCGGAATGTATTTAAATCGAACATATTTTAAAAACCAAGAAAAAAATTAAAAAGATATCCAGAAGAACAAAGAAGATTACAAAAAATCTTACTTTTTATGAAACAGTGTGAAACTTATCAAGAATTAAAACATCATTCATTGGCTGCTTTGTATGGTTTTGAAGAACTACGTCATACTATGTCAGGATACTGCGGTTTTAGTTTATGTAGAGCGAACAGTGGTATGATTCGTTTGATTTTTAGAGTTGATATTAAAACCAACGTAATTGATTTGATCTATATCAGTATGGATCATTATATAGATTTTAAGCGATCTATTTCATAAACTATTATAAGTTAGGGGTGAGAACATGGAAGGAATACGATTTAAAGATTATCTTTTAGATTATTTGGAGTTTAATCATATTTCAAATAAAGATTTTGCCAATCGTATTGGTGTGTCTCAAAAACATCTTATTGATATTTTATCTGGTAAAAAGGATTTGTCAGATCAAGTCATACGAAACATTTCTTTTGTTACGAATATTTCGGTCGATTACATTTATAAAATAGAATCGAATTATAAGTTTGAGATGCAAATAAAAGAATATTTAGTAAAAGAAAACTTAACACAGATACAGTATTTAAATAAGTTTAATTATAATTATTTAAAAAAAGTAAATTATATTCCATTTGTTGATAAAGAAGATTCATTAGAAGCGATCAAAGATATTTTGAAATTTTTAAGAGTCACTAGTCCTGAGCAAGTATATGAAATTGATCAAGTGACATACTTTAAAAGTAAAAATGAAAAGCCGGAGTTATTATTTTTATGGTTAGAGAAATGTTATAGAGAGACATTAAAACAAAAAGTTGAAAAATATGCGAAAGAAAATATTGTAGATTTAGTTAATTATATTGTAGAATGTGCAAAACAAGGAAAATTTAACGAAGAAGAATTGATTCGTGTTTTTAATCAGAAGGGCGTTTATTTAGTAATACAAGATGATATTCCTGGATCCAAAATTCGCGGGGCTTTTCGCGTACATCGCCATACACCGTCTATTTATTTAACACACAAACATAAACGAATTGCTGACGTTTATTTTGCGTTGTTACATGAACTTGCTCATTGTAAAACCGATTTTAACAAAGCAAAGGCCACAAATTTGATATCTTTTGATACATCAAAAGAGGAAATAGAAAATAAAGCAGATTTACAGGCCTATGATTGGATGGTTCCAAATGATTACTATCAAAATGTTTGTACGAAACCAGATTATGACATTGCTAGTGAGAAAAATTATCCAAAATCATTTATACTATATCGTTTGGCAGCAGATCATTATATTGATTATAGAAATAAAAAATATCAAACTTATAATTGCTTATTAGAGAAAATATAATATGCTTTATAGAAACCAAAATAAAGGGTTGTCAGCCAACCTTTTTTTTGATATGATAAATATAATTAAATATAAGAAACGTAGAAAAAGAAAAGTATAGATCGTTTGACTATTAAGAGAGTCGAGGAGGGTGGAAACTTGACAAGAGGCGATCTAGAAAGCTACTTTGGAGTTTCTTCGGGTTGACCGTTATCAAAATTAAGACCTTATTAGGATGGTACCGTGTTTTTTGCACTCCTAATTTAGAGGTCTTTTCTTAATATGAGGAGGAATTATGAAACTATATTTGGTTTGTGGAAAAGCAAGACATGGAAAGGATACGACGGCTGGTTTTATTCAAGATTACTATGCTAAAAATGGGAAAAAGGCCTGCATTATGCATATTGGAAACTATATCAAACACTTTGCAAAAGATTATTTTGGTTGGGATGGGAAAGAAGAGACCAAGCCAAGAGAATTATTGCAGCAACTAGGAACTAATATTATACGTGAACAGATGAACAAACCGTATTTTTTTACGAATCGCCTGTTAGAAGACATGGAAGTGCTTGCAAGATTTTACGATGTTTGTGTGGTTGCTGACGTGAGGTTGCCGCTTGAAATAGAAGAGGTAAAGAAGCATTATCCAGATGTCACTATCATTCATGTAGAGCGCCCTAATTTTGAAAACGAACTTACTGAAAAACAGCGCAATCACGTTACAGAAACAGGACTAGATCATTACGATGATTATGACTATCGATTAGAAAATACTACTTTGGAATATTTACAACAACAAGTAGAAGAATTGGTTAGAAAAGAGGAAGTAAAATGAGAAAAATGACAAGCAACGAAATTCGTAATATGTGGATTACGTATTTTACAAGTAAAGACCATAGTTATATCGAAAGTGCACCTCTTGTTCCGATCAACGATAATAGTTTGCTTTGGATCAATGCTGGTGTTACGCCGTTAAAAAAGTATTTTGATGGAAGTATTGTTCCAGAAAATACGAAATTAGTCAGCATTCAAAAGTGTATTCGTACGAACGACATTGAGAATGTAGGAGTGACGAAGCGACATTTAACTTTTTTTGAAATGATGGGGAATTTTTCAATTGGTGATTATTTCAAAGAAGAGGCCATTTCGTATGCCTATGAATTGTTGACGAGTGAAAAATGGTTTGCGATTCCTAAAGAAAAACTTTATGTAACGGTTTATCAACATGATGAGGAAGCATATCAAAAATGGATTTCTTTGGGGTTTAAAGAGGATCATTTAATTAAGTTAGAAGGTAACTTTTGGGAAATAGGTGAGGGCCCATGTGGACCTGATAGTGAAATTTTCTATGATCGTGGAGAACGATTTGATCCGGATCACAATGCATTAGAAAAATTACGTAATGACGAAGACCAAGAACGTTATATTGAGATTTGGAACAATGTTTTTAGTCAATTTAATGCACAAAATATTGTTCCAAGAGAAAAATACAAAGAACTTCCTCACAAAAATATCGATACAGGAGCAGGTCTTGAGAGATGGTGTTGTATTTTTCAAGATGTGGATAGTAACTTTGATACTGACTTGTTCCAGCCAATTATTCATCGTATCGAAGATTTGAGTGATATGCTTTATAATGGTGAAATGGCTTTCAAAGTAATAGCAGATCATATTCGGGCGATTACTTTTGCACTAGGTGATGGGGCTCATTTTGAAAACGTGGGACGTGGTTATGTTCTTCGTAGATTGTTAAGACGCAGTGTTCGTTTTGGTAAAAAATTGGGTTTAAATGAACCGTTCATGTATAAATTGGTTGATGCTGTTGTAGATACAATGCAGGAAGCATATCCTGATTTAGTTTCTAAGCAAGGTCAAATACAAGCGTTGGTGTTTGAAGAAGAAAAATTGTTCCTTACCACTTTGGCTGCTGGAGAAAGACGACTTATGGAACTTATGGAACAAGCAAAAGATCATCGTATTGGTGGATATGATGCATTTAAACTCTACGATACTTATGGTTTTCCATTTGAATTAACTTTAGAATATTTAGAAGAAAAGGGATATACGGTATCGAAGGAAGAATTTGATCAGTATATGGAAAAACAAAGAACGTTGGCTAAGAGCAAACAAAAGAAAGATAGCGCAATGGCAACGCAAAAAGAAGTGCTTTTAAACTTTAAAAAAGATTCTGAATTCGTCTATGGGGTGTACGAGTTAAAAAGTAGTGTGATTGGGATCATTGATCAAGATCAATTGGTAAAAGAATTGGATCATGATGGTTACTTGGTTTTAAAAAGAACATGTTTTTATGCAGAATCTGGTGGTCAAGTAAGCGATACAGGTATGATCATTGGAAAACATTTTAAAGCGCGTGTCTTCGACGTTATGAAAGGTCCAAATGGACAACATATTCATAAAATTAAATTATTGGATGGCAAAATTTCTATTAAAGATGATTGTGACTTGGTTTTAGATAGTGAACGTAGAAAAAATATTGAACATAATCATAGTAGTGTTCATATGCTTCAGTATGCGTTACGGGAACAAATATCAGATACCATTAAACAAGCCGGCTCTTTTGTCGACGAGAATCGCTTGCGGTTTGATTTTACTTATTCTGGCAAGATTTTAGATGAAGATTTGGTAAAAGTAGAAGATAGAATGAACGAAATGATTGGTGCATCACTTACGACAATTACAGAAGAGATGAGTTTGAAGGAAGCCAAAGAATTGGGGGCAATGGCATTATTTGGTGAGAAATACAAGGATAAAGTTAGAGTTGTTCGAATTGGAGATTCTTTAGAACTTTGTGGTGGAACGCACACGAAAAATACGAAAGACATCAAGAAAGTGGCTATTCTATCATGTGAATCAAAAGGAAGCAATGTTTATCGTATCGATGCTGTAACAGGCGATCGGGTAGAAGTTGCTTTATTTGAGGCCATTAAGCCGTATAATGATGAGATGATCAAATTGTTGATGAAAGCCAAGACCATTATTAACAAAGCAAAACAAGAAGGTATTGTCTTAACTTTCGATGTTGAAATTGATAATAGTAAACCAACATCTTACAAAGATATTATGTTTAATCGTAACGAATTAGAATATGTTCAAACAGAAGTGAAAAACTTAGAACGTCAATATTTAAAAGAAAAACAGAAAATGGCTCTTAACGATTTAAGTGCTTTCGAAGAAAATATTCAAGAAATCAATCAGAAGAAGGTAATTATTATGAAAGTTACCAACTATGATTTGGATATTTTAAAAGATATTGCAGACGCTTTGTTGAATCATTTGAAAGAAGGACTTGTTTTCTTTGCAAACGTAAAAGATGATCATTCTTTGAATTTCATTTGCCGAAGTAATATCAACACCAATGCTGGTTTCCTTGTCAAGACAGTTTCTGTTATGGCTTTAGGAAATGGTGGAGGAAGTGCTACGTTCGCGCAAGGTGGCGGAAAAAGTGATGAGAAGTTAGAAGAAATTTTAGATATAGTTCGAAAAGAAGTGCAATAAGGTTGTGAATATATGATTTATGTAATAGAATCTAGTGAGTTTTTCCTTGTGCAGCAAAAGATTGAAGAAATCAAAAAAAAATATCAAATAGAAGAAGATATTCATCAATACGATCTAGAAGAACATACATTAGATCAAGTATTAGAGGATTTAGATACCTATTCATTTTTTGGTACTAAGAAATGTATTGTCGTATTAAATCCATCATTTTTGACTACTGATGCTACTAAGGTAGTAGAAAAAAATTTACTTCATTTAGAAAAGTATATTCAAAATCCCAATTCAGATTATGTTCTAATTTTTGTGGTATCGAAGTTAGATGAGCGCAAAAAATTAGTTAAAATGCTTCTCAAGCAGGCCAAAGTATTAAAGTTAACAAACGATTCTGCTACTTTGGCTAAACAATGGTTAGGCGGTTATCAATTGGAGTTTGGTGCTTTAGCATTACTTTTAGAGTACTGTAAGGAAGATAACAATAAATTATATCAAGAATGTGAAAAATTAAAGCAATTCTGTTTTCAAAAGAAAAAAATAGAAAAGCAAGATATTGTAGATCTTGTTGATCCCATTCATGGAGAAGATGATCAAGAATTATTTGCTTTTATCAATTCGTTGGTTCAAAAAAAGAAAAAGGAAAGTTTGGAGATTTATCAAAATTTACAAATTCAGGGAATCGATGCGATAGCACTTTTGGGTATGCTTGCTAATCAATATCGTTTTATCTACCAAGTAAAAGTATTTTCTTCCTGGAATATGTCCAAAGAAGAAATTAGAAAAGAGTTAAATTGTCATCCTTATAGAATAGATAAGGCAAAAGAAAGTGGATATTATTATAGTCAAGATGATTTATTACAAACGATAGAGAAGCTTGCTTTTCTAGATTATCAAATCAAAAGTGGAGTATTAAATGCAGATGATGCTTTAAAGAATTTTATTTTACAAATATAAAAAGAGTTCTTAGGACTCTTTTTTTAGTTTTTCTAGTTTGTTATAAATTTCTTTTAATGTTGCTTCATACCCAATCGATTTTGGGTGATAGTACTTTTTGTGCTTAATGTTATCTGGTAAGTATTGTTGTGGAACATATGCATTTGGATAATCGTGAGGATATTTATATGTTTTGGAAGTAGTTTTAATGTGATCAGGTACATTGCCGCAGTTTCCTGTTTCAATATCTTCTAATGCTTTATCTAGTGCTAGATGTGCGGTATTGGATTTAGGGGAAAGAGCAAGTTCACATACGACCGTTCCAAGAGGAATTCTGGCTTCTGGTAAGCCAACTAGTTCGCTTGCTTCAATTGCTGCCATTACTTTTAGTCCCATTGAGGGATTAGCTAAGCCAATATCTTCGTAAGCAATGACGCTCATTCGACGATAAATGCTATCTAAATCTCCTGCTTCGATCAATCTTGCCAGGTAGTGCATAGCAGCATCGACGTCACTTCCACGAATCGACTTTTGAAATGCTGATAGAACATCATAGTATCCATCTTCGTTTTTATCATGAAAAAATACGGGCTTGGTATTGATACTTTTAATGAGGGAAATGGTAATTTTTTTATCATTAGTTCCATAAAAAGCAAGTTCTAATAAATTATAAGCATAACGTAGATCGTTTCCTGCAAGATTTGCAATGTACTTTAACGTTTCCTCATCAATTTTTATTCCTTCTAAATCGGGATGTTTGATTGCTCGATGTAATCCTTCTAAAATATCTTCAGTAGTAAGTTCATGTAGTTCAAATAAATGACAACGACTACGAATGGCTGGGTTAATACGATGATAAGGGTTGCTTGTTGTCATACCAATTAATGTGATCAAGCCACTTTCTAGTTGTGGGAGTAACAAATCTTGTTTATCTTTGTTTAAACGATGAATTTCATCCATAATTAACACGATTCCACCATACATTTTGGCTTCTTCTATCACAATATCAAAATCTTTTTTATTGTTAATTACAGCATTTAAAAAACGGTAGCGAACATCTAAATCTTTGACGATTGCGTTGGCAATCGAAGTTTTTCCAATGCCTGGCTTGCCATATAAAATCATCGAAAATAACTTTTTGTTTTTTATCAAATTAGCCAAAATTTTTCTTTCACCTAACAAATGTTTTTGTCCAATTACTTCGCGAATAGAATTGGGTGCTAATTTTAATGCCAATGGTTTATCCATAATGTATCACCTAATTTTATTTTATCAAAAAAAGATTAAATAATCGAGAGTTATTGGGTGTTTGCTTGAAATTATAACAATTTTTTTATATAATAAAGATGGTGAAGAAAATGAAGATAAAAGATGCCATTGATGATTATATGAATTATTGTATATTTGAGCAACGTTTATCTTCTAATACGCAAAAATCATATTCCTATGAGTTGAATAATTATGCGATGTTCTTGAAAGAAATTGGGATTAGTAGAATAGAAAACGTTACGTCGAGCGATATACAGAGTTATATAAAAAAACAAACAGATCACAATCAAAAAGCGTCTTCTATCGCACACAAATTGACGGCTATTAAAAATCTTCATAAGTATTTATATCGACAAAAGATAGTCAAATCGAATGTTGCTGAATTTATTGATCGACCTAAATTACAAAAGAAATTACCTCATACATTGAGTACAATAGAAGTAGATCGTCTTTTAGATATTGTGCTCGAAACGCCATTTGACTATCGAAATAAAGCCATGTTAGAATTGATGTATGGGGCTGGACTGCGTGTATCAGAACTTATTCATTTATCGATTCGCGATATTGATATGGAAAACTGTGTCATTACCGTTTTAGGAAAAGGAAGTAAAGAACGGCTCGTTCCATTGGGCGAATATGCGATGGATACTTTACGATCTTACTTAGATAAGCGTAATTTACTTTGTAAAGGTGTTCATACAGATGCTTTGTTTTTAAACAATCATGGGAAAGCGATTACTAGACAAGGTTTCTTTAAAATTTTGAAAAAATTATTGCGAGAAAAAGAATTAGATACTCATCTGTCACCACATACACTGCGTCATAGTTTTGCTACCCACCTTTTGGATAGTGGTGCTGATTTAAGAAGTATTCAAGAAATGCTAGGACATGCCGATATTTCTACTACTAAAATTTACACGCATATTAGTGATAAAAAGATGAAGGAAGATTATCAGAAATATCATCCTAGAAGTAAGAAAGAAGGAGAGTAACATGAAATTTAAACGTATATTTTTAATGGTATTAGATTCCTTAGGAGTAGGGGAAACGTTGGATGCTGATCGTTATGGAGATAAAGGTGCAAATACTCTTGGACACATTAAAGAACAACGTGATTTGTTCGTTCCTAATCTTAAAAAGATGGGCTTTTTAAATACTATCAATATGGATGAAAATAACGAAGTAGAAGCATATTATACGATTGCAAGACCTACTAATGTAGGGAAAGATACTTTGGCGGGTCACTATGAAATGATGGGAATTGAATGTAAGATTCCTTTTAAAACATTTAATGAAAAAGGATTTCCAAGAGAATTGATCGATGCGATTGAACAAGTTACATCAAGAAGGGTGATCGGAAACAAATATAGTGAGACAGATGAAATTATTCAAGAATTGGGAGAAAGACAATTAAACTATGGTTCGTTGATTGTTTATACTTCTTCAGATTCTGATTTGCAAGTAGCAGCACACGAAGATGTGATTCCTGTCGCCCAACTTTATCAATATTGTGAGAGAATTAGACAAATTACTAAACGAGAAGAATGGCAAGTTGGAAGAATTATCGCACGACCGTTTACTGGAAAACCTAGGAAATTTAAAAAAATTGCCAGTGAACGTAAAGATTATGCGATCAAACCACCACATAGATCTGTTTTAGATTCCTTAAAAGAAAATGGTATGAGCGTGATTGCTATTGGTAAAATCAACGATATTTTTGATGGAGAAGGGATCACGAAAATCATCAAAGCATCTAGTAATATTGATACGATTAACAAACTAACAGATATTATGGATAAGAATTTTACAGGACTTTGTTTTGCAAACTTAAGTGAATTTGATAGTAATTATGGTCATAAAAGAGATGTAAATGGCTATGCAAAAGCAATAGAAGAATTGGATGTCGAAATACCTATTATGTTAAATAAACTTGGTACAGATGATTTATTGATTATTACTGCAGATCATGGAAATGATCCAACTTTTCCTGGAAATGATCATACGCGCGAAAATGTTCCGGTAATATTGTTTAGTCGTAATTTTAAGGAACCAAAGCGGCTTGATATTTTAAATTCACTTGCAGATATTGGTGCGACGATTGCGGATAATTTCAATGTCTCACAACCATTAATCGGAAGTAGTATTTTAGAAAAATTAAAATGAAAATGAAGCCATTATTCGGCTTCTTTTTCATGATCACATTCAAAACTATCGCACATTGTTGCATCTTTATGTGTTGCATCATCGCAATGACAATTGCTTACTTTAATTTCATCTAATGTACAGTTTTCATTTTCGCAATCGTTGTATTTGCATGAATTTACATCACATTTAATATTAGAATTTTGTTTCTTTTTCATCATCGTACCTCCATTTATAGTATGGTTACTTTGTATTTAATTATACAAAAATATTGTTTCTTACTTTATAATTGGTTATAATAAGAGTAGGTGAGTATGATGAAGAAAATAATATGTTTATTGACTATTTGTTTGCTATGTTTTTTTTCTATTGCGTGTAATGATTTAAGTTTAAATGAGAATGTTAAAACAGAATTTAAAATACATGAACAAGCCAATATAGATCATTATCGTATTATATTAAGTAAACAGGAAACATTTACAACATATCAAAATACACCATCAAGCAATGGGCAATACTTATTATTAACTTTTAATATTCAAAATAACAGTAATTCTACTGCTACCATACAAGAAGATAGTTTTTATTTAGAAGTTGATGGTCATACTTATAATCCTATAGATTTTCAGCAAGTTACTATCGCATCTAATGAAGATGAGCAAATTACGATAATATACGATGTACCAGATAATGACCATTTTTCATTGCTCTTCTATTCTGGTGTAGTGAGCAATAATATCGCTTTTGATATTGATTTAAATACGAAATAATTATAACTTAATCTAAAAAATATGATTAGTTCCCCTACCTTTATATTTAACAAAAGGGTAGATAGAAGAATTATTCTTGTATCTTATTATGATCTAATTTGAGCATGTCTATACTTATTTTAATTATATTTTATATATAACGATATAAGTATAAGCATAAATTTTATTTAAGGCGTTCATAATAAGATTCTACTGATTAATTAAAATAATTTATAATTATAAAATAAGACAAGAATCATGATGATATCATGATTCATAGTATTTTAATAGGAAAGTGTTCTATAGAAGAGATATTATAAGAAGGGTGTTATATTGTGAATATATAAAACATTTGTTTTAAGAAGTTAACATAATATCAATTATAGGAAGTTAAAAACTTTCTAAAAAACTATATGAACAAGGACATATAATCGTTGTTTAGCACCTTCAATAAAAGAATAACAATTCCAATGACAATTGTCAATACTTTTTTCCTTTATCAATTCTTTTACAAATACCAAAAACTAAAAAAATACCGAAAACAATACATAAAACAAAAACTCCAATCAAGATAATATTAGGATTTAATGTCGAAACCTCGGTCATCGGAGCGTCAGTTCCTGTATGTCCTATACCGTCTACCATAATAATTCACCTCTAAAATTATAGGGATTTTTGTTATAGATAAAAAATTAATTCTTTTCTTGCATTAATTTTTTATATTCTTTCTCGACATCATGTATAAATCTAGCTTTGCTTTTCACTTTAATACGATAGATTAATGCAAATAATGGAAAAAATAATAAATAAAAAAAATATATACAAAATAAACTAACAGTCAACGCATAATTTGTTGGTAAAACTATAAAAAATAATATGCACATAATAACAATGACTAATGTTCCTTTAAAATAAACACTTCTAATCATAATTCTCACCAAAACAATCATATCATAAAATTAATGTTGATAGTTCATTTCTAATCTGAGTAATATTAAATTTACAAATAATTTACATCAAACTTCCATTACTCTACCCTCTTATTTTGTGATTATCGTATGTATTGGCAAGAATTAAACATGAAATATTTTCATCAATACATTACGTAATTTGAGCCATAAAAAAAGCTATTATGATAATAGCTTTTTAGTTTGAATAATTTTGATCACAGTTGTTGAAAATATTATTATTTGAGATTTGGACGTTTCCAGCATCGGTATTATATAGCAAAATTCCATATGATTCTGCTACTTGCGTATCATGATATTGGAAATTAGAAAAGACGCTGTTGCTAATAGAACCACTTGCTCCATCCATGTATACTACTCCATTTTGAGCAGCCGCATTTTCATTGATTCCAGAACCAATAAAGGTAGAATTGCTAATGTTTGCTGTTACACCAGTTCCAACAAAATGTGCACCATTTTTGTTAAAATTATTTACGTGTGTATTAGCGATGTTGACATTGGATATTCCATATGCTGTAATTGCCCTACCGTACTGCATACCATTGTATCCTTCGCTGTTTTTTATATTGGTAATAATCACTTGATCTAAGGTTAAATTTCCATTGTTTACTGTAATACCGTCAATTGCATTATATTGGCTAATATTACTTGTTACAGTGATATTAGAAAGTGATAAACTTCCATTTTCAATATAAATGACAGGATTTGCTCCATATTGATTAGGAACTGTTCTCATCACTGGTGCTGTTGTCGTGGTAATGATAGTATTCTCTTTATCTAAACCATAGATAGTAAGATTTTTATTGATTGTTAAGATACCATCATACACACCTGGTAATACTAAAATACTACTTTGGTCTTGTGCGTTGTTAATCGCTTCTACTAAATTAGTATAATTACCATAATTAGGACCAACTAAGATATCATAATCATAGAAATTTCCTTCCCAGAAAACATTTGGTTCAATTAAGTGATCATTTGTGATAGTATGTACTTCTCCATTTGATTTGGTTACTTCAAATACTACTTTGGTTGGTTTCATAGAAACACTATAAGCACTATTTTGTACTGTTGTCCAATATTCTTCTACGTATGTTCCATCTTTTACAATAAATGGCGTAGAAAGTTCAATACTACCATCAATTAAAGCAAGATCATAAATTTTATCAGTACTTGTATTGGTTGCTAGCAATGTATCATTACTATATAGTTTTACAACAACAGATGTAATATCTGTGATACTTTCTAGTTGATTGATCTTAATACCAGCATTTACTCCACTATAAGTTTGATCGCTATGTAAGTTAAAGTTCGTTACTTGCATTAACGTATCATCTTTTTGGAACAAATTACTTGTAAACGTACTTTCGTTTCCAAGATCATCTACTGCTTTTAATAACAAGTAATAATCTCCATTATTTTCTAGTTGTAATAAAGTATTGTTATCAACGTTAATCCAATTTGGTTCTTCCTCTAATGATGTAACCCAGGCATATGCAAAATTTGACACATTGGTATAATCGTCTACAGCGGAAACTGTTACGCTTGGATTTAACATTGGATAACTAGTGCCATTCATTGATACTGTAATATTTGGCCCTTTAGTATCTGTTACCAAATATTCTACTACTAAAGTATCGTCAGAACGGTTACCAGATTCATCAATTGCTACATAGTGTACTTGATAATATCCTAGTTTCCCAAGATCCATAGAATCTACTAATTGATATTCATCATTTTCTTGTGCCTTATAATAATAGATCATTTCTAAAGTCACATTGCCTTTAGAATTGTCTGTCGCTGTTACTGCATGGTTATGAAAACTAGCATTACGATTGGCATCAACATTTACAATCATTCCTTCTTCAAAATCATTTTGATAAGTTAAGATTGGTGCAGTCGTATCTTGTACAATTACTGTTCTAGTTACACTTGCTGTTTCTTCATCTTCATTCGTAATGGTATAAGTTATGACATAGGTTCCTAATTTAGAAACATCTACTGGGTTGTCAATCATAATTTTTTCGGTTAAATCACCGTATTTTTCATCTTGAGCCGTTGCTCCAGCATCTTGATATAGTGAATTGATTTCTACATATATAAGATCGCTTCCATTCAATTGAATGGTTGGTTTTGAAGTTTCCTCATTTACCGTAGGCACAACTTCGGTAATTGTTTCTTCATCACCAATATTTTCTTCTTCATCGTCATTGCTTTCATCATCTGTATCTACGATTGGGGTATCCGTTAATGGTTCATCTTCTTTTTCACATTGGCGAATACCAAGTAAACAAATCAGTAATACAAGAATGAGTAAACCAACAATGACAATTACTTTTTTGTTGTCCTTCATACAAACCTCCCTATCCTATGTTCTTATATTATAACGGACCTTATAATACAATTTCAGTATATCATCGAAAAGAAAGCACCGGCAATACTATTGACACTTTTTTGACACAAAAATAAAAGAATAACAGCAAAGTTATTCTTCTATACTTTTCTTGATTGAATTTCCGCAATCTTTTCTAGTACTTCTTTGGCATTGTCTTCATTGATTTCTGTATAGCCCAACTCTTTTAGTGCTTGAACTTTAGCCGTATTTAACTCTTGTGTTCTACTTAATTTTTCTTCATTTTTATGTTCGATATCTTGAACGAATCTGCGATGTGATTCTGCCAGTTTATTTCTGCTTGCTCCACCGTTATGATATAGTGTCATTGCGGAAAACAAAATACTTTCAAAGATAAACTGTTGATCAGGATGAAAGGCAAATTCCATCGGCTCTGTAAATCCCAATGCTTTGGACATATAAGCCAAAATATATGAAAGTTCTTTGGTTGTTTCCATTGATTGTAGAAAATGATATAAATAACGATATGCATTATAAGTATCTTTGCTTTTATCCTCTGCCAATTTTTCTTTCAATAAATTAATAATATCCGTTAATAATTCTTGTTCTTTTTTATTAAAACCCTTTAAATCAGATAAAACTTCTTTGTTTGATGTATCTTTGACTCCTTCGTTCAATCTTCCTTCTACGGCAATAATATATTCACCATCAACTTTAAGGGAAAGGAGTTCTTCTTCATTTTTGATATCTAATAAACTAAACAATCTTACTGCCTTTTCTTTTGGCCATTCAGAAAGTGAATTGGTAGCCAAATAATTATAAAGCATTTGTCTTGAAACTCCTAAATATTTTGCTAACCTTACTTTCGAAATCCCAAGTTCCGCCAGTATATTATTTAATTCTTTCATGTCAAAACCTCCTAAGGTAATTTTAACTCAATTTGACGTAAATAGTCAAGGGAAAATTCTGTCAATTTCTCAAAGCAAATACCACAATTTATGCCCGTCTTTACATACTTCTTTAATGATACCCCCTCCAATACACTTATCATCTTGATAAAGCACACATGCTTGTCCTGGAGTTACAGATTTTACGTGGTCATAATGTACACGGATGGTGTGATCATTAAGATATTCTAAAGTAACTGGTTGATCTGCTTGGCGATAACGAAATTTTGCTGTACATGTGGTCGGTCTTAAGTTACAATTAAAATTTACTTCTTCTATTATGCAACTATCCGAATAAAGATATGGATTGTTCTCTCCTTCTGCTACGTATAGAATATTCTTTTCTAAATTCTTCCCTACGACAAATAGTTTCTCTTTGGTTCCACCTATATCTAGACCCTTTCTCTGTCCGATCGTGTAATACATAAGTCCTATATGTTCACCTAATTCTTCATTGGTTTCAATATTGATAATTTTTCCTTTTTGGTTAGGTAAATAGTTACTTAAAAATTTGCGAAAATTTCGTTCACCGATAAAGCAAATACCCGTAGAATCTTTTTTCTTTGCTGTAACTAAATCATATTTGTCAGCGATTTCGCGTACTTCTGTTTTCTCTAAATTGCCAATAGGAAATAATACATTAGAAAGTTGATCTTGCGTCAATTGGGACAAGAAATAAGTTTGATCCTTGTTTTGATCGATAGCCCGAAGCAAATATCCATCTTCCATCCTAGCATAGTGACCGGTTGCAATATAATCTGCACCTAATCGTTTGGCTTCTTTAACAAAATAATCAAACTTGATGTACTTGTTGCACATCACATCTGGATTTGGCGTTCTTCCTTTTTTTAATTCATCTAAAAAATAAGTAAATACATAGTCCCAATACTCTTTCACAAAGTCAATTCTATGTAATGGAATGCCAATTTTTTCACATACTGCCAATGCATCGTTGTAATCTTGTTCTTGAGGGCAAATATTTTGGTTTAAATCAGGATTCCCCAGGATATCGTTGTTAATAGAACTGTCCCAGTTACGCATAAACAAACCGATTACATCATACCCTTGTTGTTTTAATAGAATGGCCGCTACAGAAGAATCTACTCCCCCGCTCATCCCTATTACCACTTTCTTCATACACTTCACCAGTTATCATTATACGTTAGTATTTTAAAAAGTACAAGTAGCAAATTTTTTAAGATAAAATTGTTAAATACGAGTAACATACACATAAATTCCTTTATGATCTGTAATTTGTTCAATAGCCGGATCAATATCGCAAATTAAACCACATTTTACTATTTTCCAAGTTCGAGGTAAAAAAATATGATCGATGGCCGATTTTGATTGATTGTGTGTTGCCCGATTAATTTCTACTCTTTTTAACCCTACTCCTTCCATTTCTTTGATAAATGTTTGAAACGGTTGAAATGATGATTGCATATTAAAATCTCCCATTAAAATCACAGGATACCTTTTTTGATACTCTTGAACAATGTTTTTCAATCGTTGCAATTGAGAAATCTGTATATTTGCAATTTGATGATTTAAATGTGTATTGATAATACAAATCGTACCTACTTTTTGGTTTTTGCAGATGATTACGGTTACAATACGAGGTAAAAATGGCTTTTTAGATAACCAATCTTGTGTTGTTTTAGGAAACCATGGAAGATAAAAAGTTTTACTTTTTTCTATTACGAAATCTTTTGTTAGAATGCTGTTATTTTCGTTGTAAGATTTGATAATAGGTAAATGTTGTAAAAAAGAAAATCGTTTAAAACGGTACTCTCCATACATATGATAATGAGAAAGTGAAGATTGTAATTGTATGAATAGTGGCTGTGTTAATTCTTGTGTTCCTAAAATATCATATTGAAAATTTTTCACATGTTTTGCCAAAATGGATCCAACTTCTTTTTTGTTTTGTCGATTTTTTTTATTATTTTGACAATTTAAACATCCAATCATGATCGTGTTGTCCATAATATCCTCCTATTGATAACTGGTTTTATTTTAGCAAAAAAAGAAAAGAAAAACAAGCAAGCGTTTTTCTTCTTAAATCATGTGCGTAAATAGTTTAATGAGAAATGGTGACAAATAGATTTCTAAAATGGAACAAATCAGAAAACCAATTAGACAGATGATGAATATTTTAATGTATCGATGCATGGCTTCCTTAAAATTAATTTCTTTTTTTAAAAACAAAGAAGAGAAAATTTTACTGGAAAACGAAATGGCATAGAATGATAGTAAAATACTTAGTAATAATGAAATAATATGGTGCGGAAAAATATAAGTAATGGCTCCGACAATGCCCTTCCAATGATAAATGGACACGATAGAGCCGATGGAAAAGCCAGTAATAAATCCTTTCATGAACAACAAGAATACAATAACAGGTAATCCGATAATCGAAATTCCTAATAACCAAATGCCAATGCAATATAGTAGATTAGAAGTCATACTATTTATAATGCCACTGGTATAATTTACGTTGCTTGTTTTGATTTGTTCAAAGAAATTCGTCAATTGATCTTTTACTAAATTTTGATCAATCTGAGATAACACGGTTGTGAAAATTCCTCCTGCGATCAGTCCGATAATTACTAGTAAGATTAAAATTAAATACATCTTTTTTTGTTTGATAATAGAATGTTTTGCTTTGTCTAATGCTTTGTTCATTTTCTTTCACCCTAATACATCGTATTAGTGGTTTCATAAAATAATGCTACATTTTATTTTACTTTTTTTGCGTTTTTTATTATAATGGTATCGAGGTGGATAAAATGAATAAAAAAGTTGTTAAAGGAGTCGCTGTTTTCTTGACTTTGATCATGGTGGCATCATTTGTTGTTTCGATCGCTGCTTATTTTATGTAAAAGTAACCAAATGGTTGCTTTTTCTTTTGAAATAAAGATCTCAAACAAAAAAAGCAACAGTTTATCAAAAACAATTGCTAAAAATCATTCTTGAATTTGCAAAACAAATTCTTTAATTTTGTTGCTAATTGGTTCAATAAAATTTTTTATTTTCTCCATTGCTAATATATTTATGGGGTTATTTTTAGAATTTTCGAGCATGATGCTCATGTTGTTAACTAAAATATTCATTTTTTCGATTGGAAATTCGGTGATCTTCGTGTCTATTTTCGGTATTGTTTCATAAAAAATATTTAATTTAAGTTCATATTCGTCAATTAATCGAATATTTAGATTCATATAATCTTGATAAAGATAACGTGAAAAAGTAGTTTTACTAATGTTATGTTGTTTTAAATAGTGCGGAACGAACTCTTGAAACCAATATTTATCTGTCAATAAATGAATGAGATATCCCATTGTAAACGGATGATTTAAATCATTTTGATACTTTTGTAAAAAGAAATCAATATCAGGAATATTGAAATAATTTTCGTCAAAAAAATGACTTGTGTTTTTATCTTTTCCAATCTGTTTGTTAATATCTGGAGCAATTGCTCCTAAACACAATAAATTTTCTGGCATTTTTAATATCTCATTTACTCTTTTTGCTACACAAATATGGATGATGGCTAATGCCATGTATTATTGAAACTCCGATTCATCATCAAAGAACCATGGTTTGAGTGATGTTGTTGTCTTATTTTCTGTATCTGTTTTCACTACTTTGTATACACCAAAATCATAAACTTTTCTTATGCTTTCCTCTTGTTGGTATTCTTTTTCAGAAAGTAATAAATATGGTTCTTTATCTTGGTGAATCTGTTGTAAATTAATATAACCTAAAACAATTTGCGATAGTACAAAAATAAAAAATAAAAAAATGAGAATTTTAACAATTAGCCAAACTTTTGATTTTTTCTCTTGCCCTACTTCCTTTGGATCAATAATTTGTTCCATCTCTTCTTTCATAATTTTCCTCCTTTTTATGATACATTTTTATTATATCAAAAAAATCGACAAAAAAATTATTTTTTATCAAAAAAATTACATACTAAAAAAAGATACTTTTTTAAAATTTTACCGTAATTTAGAAATTATGGAAAATATTATAGACCATAATTTTTATTTTAGAAACCATAATAATAATGTAGTCTGGATTTAAAAGGAGATGAATTATGAATTTTAAAAACAAACTACTCACTTTCTTCTTTACATTACTCTTTATCTTACCACTAAACGTCTTTGCTTATTCAGAATACGTTATTCCTGGAGGTGAAAATATCGGAATTCAAGTGAATTCCAAAGGTGTGTTAATCGTTGGTTTTTATGAGGTAAACGATCAGTACATCGGAAAAGATGCCGGTTTTGCCATCGGTGATAAAATCATTTCGATCAATGATCAAGAAGTAGAAACAATTAACGAAATGGTAAATGCCATCAATGAAAAAAAAGAAGCAACAACTATTTCTGTTGGTTTTTTACGCGATGAGAAAGAACAATCTTTAGATTTATCTCTTGTTAAAGATGAAAATAACGTATATAAAACCGGCCTTTATGTAAAAGATCAGATCAATGGAATTGGTACTTTAACCTATATTGATCCCAACACTAAGATTTATGGCGCTTTAGGACACGAAATTACAGAAAAATCAACGGCATCTAAATTTGAAATTAAAGATGGAAAAATTTTTAAGGCCAACGTTACGGGAATTCAAAAAAGTACCGATGGATCTCCGGGAGAAAAAAATGCTCGTTTTTATAAAGACGAAGTATATGGTACGATAACGGAAAACGAAAAATCTGGCATTTTTGGTACTTATACAGATTCACTACCTGATAAAGAACTACAAAAGGTAGGAACAGCAGATGAAATTAAACTAGGGAAAGCAGTTATTCAAACTGTGTTAAAAAATGACGAGGTAGAAACATTTGATATCAATATTTTAAAAGTTGATAAAAAAATTGATGTTAAAAACATCTTGTTTGAAATTACAGATGAAGATTTGCTTAATCAAACTGGTGGTGTTGTGCAAGGGATGAGTGGTAGTCCCATACTACAAGATAACAAACTAATTGGAGCAGTTACGCATGTTATCGTAAACGATAGTAAAAAAGGATATGGAATTTTTATTACGACGATGTTAGAAGAAGGAGAAAGATAAAAAGTGGGGTTATCCCACTTTTTATTCTTCTACTTGAAACTCTTGTAAAGTATCATCTTCTTTTAAAATCTGATTTACTGACTCTTCGGCTTTCTTTAATTTATCGTCACAAACTTTGGCAAGCTTCATCGCCTCATTAAATTTCTTGATCGCATCATCTAACGGAATATTTCCATTTTCTAATTCTTTTACGATATTTTCTAACTGATTTAAATTTTCTTCAAAACTCATCTCTTTTTCTTGATTCATAACTTCCTCCTATATTATTTCTGCTTGAATATTGCCATCTTGTAAAGTAATTTCTATTTTATCTTTTGATTTTAATTTTTTTACACTCGTTACAATTTTTTCGCCTTTTTTGGTAATAGTATATCCACGTTTTAGAGTTAAAAGTGGATTCAAGGCCTCTAGTTTTCCAATCGATTGTAAATATTGATTTTTCTTTTGTTCTAGTAGAAATTGATTTGGTTGTTGAAAGAGTGGTTGGTTCTTGATCATGAGTAATTTTGTTTTGCTATGGTCTATCAACAACATAATGTGATGTTGTAATAGGTCTAGTAAATGATCAAATTTTTGCTCTTTTACTTGATACATACTCATTGGATTCGTAAGAATGTAACTTTTTAATAACTGATCTAATTTTTGTCTATCAATGGTAAGTTTTTTTGAAATAATTTGATGTAAGCGGATCTGTAACTGCTTTAAATAGTTGATGACATCTTGTTGGTTGGGTACGGCCATTTCAGCAGCACCAGTAGGGGTTGGCGCCCTTAAATCAGCAACAAAATCAGCAATTGTAAAATCTACTTCATGACCTACAGCACTAATGATTGGAATCGGACAGTCAAAAATGGCTCTAGCCACTATTTCTTCGTTAAACGACCACAAATCTTCAATGCTTCCTCCACCACGGCCGACAATTAAAACATCAAGTGGATATTGTTCTGCTTTTTTGATTTGTGTAACGATAGAAGTTGCTGCTTCACTTCCTTGTACCAAACTAGGAAACAAAATCGTATGAGCAATCGGCCAACGTCTTTTAATCGTCGACAAAATATCTCGAATTGCTGCTCCTGTTGGAGCCGTTACAATACCAATCGTTTTTGGAATACGAGGAATTTTCTTTTTATGATCTGAAGCGAACAATCCTTCTTTTTCCAACTTAGCTTTTAACTGTTCAAAAGCCACGTAAAGATTTCCTATTCCATCTTCGATCATGTCGTTCACGTAGATTTGGTAACCACCATTTGCTTCGTAGACACTTACCTTACCCGTTACCAGCACTTTCATACCTTCCTGTGGCAAAAATTTTAATTTGCTTGCATTCCCTTGAAACATAACAGCATTAATACGTGCATTTTCATCCTTTAATGTAAAATAATAATGTCCCCTACTATGTGCTTTAAAATTGGAAATTTCACCTTTTAAAAATATTTGATTTAAGTTTTCATCTTGATCGATTTTGTATTTAATATACCGCGTCAGTTGCGTTACCGTAATATACTTGTCATTCATGACTTTCACCATGATAAACGTGATCTAATACACCATTGATCATTTTCGTTACGGCTTCATCACTATATTTTTTAGATAGTTCAATTGCCTCATTAATCGCTACAATGCTTGGAGTATCGGTATATAATAGTTCGTAAATACCAATCCCTAAAATGGCTTGATCTACTTTGTTTAAGCGTGATAAATCCCAATCGATCAAGTACGAATTAGCAATGTTGATAATTTCTTTTTGGTGTTTTAAAATGCCATGTACCAAATCTAAAACAAAGTCGTTTTCGACTTCTAATTGGTCTTTCACCAATTCGTCTACATCGTAATCTAATTTTGTATCTTTTAAAATAGCGACTTGATAGAGAATTTTCATGGCAATTTCTCTTAATTCACTACGATTTTTCATAAACTTCACCTATTTAAAATTTTATCATATATCTAAAAAAAAGTCACCGGAATTGTGACTTTAATAAAATTTCTTCAAAACTTTATGATAAGATGATGTCGTTTTTTTATTTTCTAATGATACTTTATAATCAGTAAGTAAATTTTCTAGGGTGTCATGCCCTTTTAATATGGTATTGATATCTTTCTTTAAGGGTTCTGGATGTTCTTGATACAAATCGAATAATGCTGTCGCATAAATATCTGATAGTAAATATTTCTCCATTCCACAATCAAATAAATAGGAATCTTGTAAATTGATCAATCGTTCTTTTAAAGAACGCATGTATAAATTAGGGTCTAATTTTTTCTTTTCAAAGTGGTGCGATGCTAGTTTTTCAAAGACCATACTTAGTAATTCACTGTAATAAAGATTGCCGATTACTTGATAATGTTCAAATAGTAAAGCATGAATATACTCATGGACTCCAATTAACAAGTGAAGTGAATTATCATTTCCTTCTAGTACTATTTCTTCTACGTTTGCTTTTCTTTTTTCGTGATCCAGAGAAATCACTACCTCTGACTCACAATCTGGTTTGATCGTTGTCTTTTGATAATATATGGGAAGTGTTTCATAAAGAGAAGGATCTAGCATAGTTTGAAAGAATTGATCTAGCAAAGAAAAATAGTGTTTGGAAGAATAGTTTGTATAAGTATCATCATATTTTTCCTCAATGTTATATAATTCTTCTAAAAGCATATAAAAATTACGATATCCTCGACTGTTTCTTTTAAAAGGAAATGTTGAATCTAATTGGTAGTATTCTTTTAATAATAATAGTTCTTCATCTTCCATAAAAAACCCCTATTGTTTTATTTACGGTGATGTTTCATATCTTCTTTGAGTTGATAAAGAAAGTTTAGTGCTGCAATTGGTGTCATTTCTAAAGGATTGATGTCATTTATCTTATCTTCTAGTATACTAGTTGGCTCTTTTTCTGGTGGATCTAGAAACAAAGAAGTTTGGGTAAATATCTGTTCTTTGGTAACACTATTTTCGTATACATTTAAAATTTCTTTGGCTCGTTCGATCAAACTATCCGGTAATTTAGCAAGAGAAGCCACATGTATTCCATAACTTTTGTCAATTGCACCATTTTTGATCTTATGTAAAAAAGTAATTTTTCCATCTTCTTCGATGGCTGATACATGAACGTTGCGTAAATGTGGCAGATCGTTCGCAAGTGTTGTAAGTTCATGATAATGGGTAGAAAACAACGTTTTGGCTTTAATTTTATCATGAATGTATTCTAAAATGGCTTGAGCCAAACTAATTCCATCGTATGTAGCCGTTCCTCTACCCAATTCATCGAATAAAATCAAACTATGTTCGGTTGCTTCCATGATTGCCCTGTTGGCTTCTTTCATCTCTACCATAAACGTAGAATCGCCACTTACTAAGTCATCACTTGCCCCAATTCTTGTAAAAATTTGATCAAAAATCGGTATGATACAACTTTTACAAGGAACAAAGCAACCCATTTGAGCCATGATTACAATAATAGCAAGCTGTCTCATGTAAGTAGATTTTCCAGCCATATTAGGTCCTGTAATCAATAAAATATTGGTATCCTTTCCCATTAAAATGTCATTTGGGACATAATCATCTTTCATTACTTTTTCAATAACGGGATGTCTACTATCGATAATTTTAATTACATTGTCATTCGTTATAATTGGTCTTACATAGTTGTTTTCTTCTGATACCGTAGCAAAAGATTGTAACAAATCAATTTCAGCAATTACTTTTGAAATATGTTGTAATTTTCCAATATATCGTTTTACGACTTCACGTATTTCCATAAACAACTTGTATTCTAATTGAATAATTTTTTCTTCGGCTCCCAAAATAATATTTTCTTTTTCTTTTAATAAAGGTGTAATAAAACGTTCACAGTTAGCAAGGGTCTGTTTTCTTTCGTAGCCAAACTCATCTTTGATGAGTGGAATATTCCCTTTACTTACTTCAATATAATATCCAAATACCTTGTTGAAGCTAACTTTTAAGTTTTTAATTCCCGTTCTTTGTTTTTCTTCGTTTTCTAGTTGTAAGATAAATTCTTTCGATCCACTTCTAAGAGTTTTTAAATCATCTAATTCTTGATTGTATCCAGATTTGATCAAAGACCCTTCTTTTAACCCTAATGGTGGCTCCTCATAGATTGATTTTTCTAACAGTTCATATAGTTCTTCTAGGGTATCTATTTTTTTAGGGAAAGCAAGTTGCTCTAAAATTTCTTTTATTTGTGGAAGTACTTTTAAAGATTGTTTTAACTGTAATAGATCTCGAGCATTTAAATTACCATAACTAATTCTTCCCGCCAAACGCTCCAAATCGTAAACTGCATCTAATTGTTCCTTTAATTCTTCTTTTAAAATGAACTCAGTTCGTAATTTATCGATCATATCGTAACGGGCTTCTATTTCCTCTTTATCTGTCATTGGATTTTCTATGTTAAATTTGAGTAAGCGACTTCCCATAGCCGTTTTATTTTTATCCAATAACCATAGTAAAGAGTATGTTTTTTCTCGCATGCGCATCGTTTCTACTAGTTCTAGGTTCTTTTTGGTATAAATATCAAACAACAAATATTGTTTGGTAGAGACGATTTCAACTGGTTGAAGATGAGATAAACTACCCTTTTTGGTATCGATTAGATAGTAAAGTAAGTGTTTGATCGTCGTAACCATTCTAGCGTCTGAGATGTTCTGATACAAACATTGATAATCTTCTTCTTCATAAAGTTGTTCTTGAATGGTTACTAAGATGTGATACGTTTGCCGCAAGGTATTGATAAATAGACGATCCATTTTATTGTTTACAATTACCTCAGCAATTCCTCTTTTCAATATTTCGCGTAACAGTTTCTCTTCTTCGTACTCTAATATCATTACATAAAAATAACCAGTGGAAATATCAGTAAAACTCATTCCATAGCAATATTCAAAATCATAAATATTACAAATATAATTATTATCTTTGGCATCTAATGAGTCATCTAAACGTGTTCCTTTTGTTACTACCTGAATTACTTCTCGCTCAACCATGCCCTTGGTTAATTTCGGATCACTCATTTGCTCACAAATGGCTACTTTGTAACCTTTTTCAATCAATTTATCCAAGTAAGCATGATATGCATGATGTGGTATTCCACACATTGGAACTCTTTCTTCTAGACCTGCCATTTTGCCGGTTAATGTCAATTCCAGTTCTCTGCTACACGTAATCGCATCCTCAAAAAACATCTCATAAAAGTCCCCTAGTCGAAAAAAGATGATACTATCTTCATATTTATCTTTTATATCCATGTATTGTCTCATCATGGGACTTAATTTATTACGATCTACTTCACTACGCTTCATACTTTCCATCCGTCCATTTCTTTGTCTATTATACCAATAACTTCCAAAAATGAAAAGTGTTCTCCATCAATATTTCTATTTCGCCAAGAAAAAGTCACTTTATAGATAAAATAAGCAAAAAATACGATTTATCTAGCATTTTTCGTTCTAAAACGCGGTCCTATAAATTACACTAGGATAAAATGTAAGTGGTGATGAAGTATGGAAAAGGATTATTTGATACGGCTCAAAAGTTTACGAGAAGAGAACAATATTTCGCAACAAGAAATTGCAAATATTCTAAATGTTTCCCAACGAACTTATTCCTACTACGAAAATGGTCGAACAATACCACCAAGGTTGTTGATTCAATTGGCCAAGTACTATAACGTTAGTATGGATTATATGCTCGGTATTAGTAATAAAAGAGAAATTGATGAAACTAAAAAAGAGGTGTCACATTGACACTTCTTTTTATTGCTGATTTTTTCGCTGTTTTCTTTTGGCTTCCAACATTTTTTTCATTTCTGGAATCGGATCATGTGGAAGAAGCGATTTGGCTTTCGGGAAAGCACCAATCAAGCGACCAGTAAAAATTCTGTTTTTGGCAAGTGCTTCTCTTACTTTTTTACTAATTTCCTCTGTCGCATCTTTTCTTCCCATCAAATTCGTATTAATTTTTAATTGAAACATGATGATCAAAGATAATACAACATCGCTTAGAAAGATAATGAAACAAGTAAGGGTGATCACCATGAATAAAACGTTAGGGATTTTTGATAACAATCCTGCATAGAAAGGATTGAGTAAATACATAAGAACGAGTCCTAAAACACCAAACATACAAGAATTAAAAAGGCAAACGCGACCATTCAAATTAAACTTCTTTTCAGAATAATCCCACCAACGAACTTTAAAGATCTTTTCCATCACGTAACTGGTCACATATTCCATGATCGTACAAACTAGCGTCGCCATGATAAACAACACGATGGGATCGTATAAATATCGTTCTAAAAATAATAACATCAATAGTGCACTCGTACCGTAAATTGGACAATATGGTCCAATTAAAAAGCCGCGATTGATGACTAATTTTTTTTGAAGAATGCTGCAGGAGATGACTTCAAAAGTCCAACCGACGATGGAATAAGTTAAAAACAGCATAAAATAAAAACAAAAATTATATAACATAGTACCTCCTACTGATAATAATCTATAATCGTATCTGCAATCGTTAAGCCAATTTTTTCAATATTTTGAACCATCCATATCGCGTCGTTCCAATTGTCGTGAAAAGCAAGTTCCATCAAGATTCCGTTGGTTACTTTATTGGGATCGGTTTCCCCTAATCCGCCTATATCGACACTGTATAAAACACCCCGATCTCCATAACGATTGTAATAAATATTCATTATTGCTTCTTGTAATTTTTGAGCAATTTTTTCGGCTTCTATACATGTTTCATCATATATCCAAGTTTCTACCCCACTGTGGCGTCCTTTGTTGCTGTTTGGACTTGCATTAGAGTGAATAGCCAAATGCAAATCTACATCATATTTATTAGAATCGTAAATAGATCCCTTAGAGGTCATTGTTGGTTTGTTTCGATACACCGTAACATGATTTTTTTTGAGTTGTTTTTCTACTACATCAGTGATTTTGTTCATAACTTCTTCCTCATTGGTATATCCACTACCTCTAATTCCCTTGTTGTGTTCTTGCGTCGAAGGAGACAAATAAACGATCGGATCCGTAGAAGTTACCTCATAAGCAAACGATTGAATGCTACTATCTTCATAACCATCTTTTTTTGCAATCGCATGAAGAACGATACTTTCTTTTAAGGGAATGGCTTCTTCGTACAATTTTCCATTTAAAGCAGGATCACTTCCATCTATGGTATAGTAAATATCGGCACCTGGAGTTATGGTAGTTAGTATAATACTTTTTCTTCCTGCTACTTCTCCACTTTCTCTATTACTTTTTACAGGTGCTACTTTTTTCACTTCTTCTTTCCAAATGGTACTATAAAGATCTGACTTTACTTGAATTCCACTTTTCTTTTTTGCAATCACTTCTATCATCAACCGTTCATTTAGATCAAATACCACTTCGTCCAAATTGATCTTTGTATCGTCAGTCGTTTCTTCAAAAGCAATATTCTGATCTTTATCGTACACAATTACTTGATATTCATCGGCTTTTTTATCAGATTCCCAAGTTAATAAATTCACTACATGATTTCCATTGTCATAACGATCAAACGATAGAATACGAACAAAAGAAAGTCGATTAACAAAACCATAAGTAATCAACCCAGATACCAACAATAAAACAGTTACGGCAACCCAACACAATTTCTTTTTCATATAGACAACCCCATAGTAATTTTATGGAGTGAGTAAAAGAAATATTATTGTTTTAACAACACTGTTATCATCATCAAACCAATTCCACATACAATACCTAAGCGTGATTGCTTTTGATATTTACTATGTAAAACATGAGGCAACAACTCACAAAAACTAATATAACATAACATTCCTAAAGTGATCGCCAACAAAATACCTAACAAAAATTCGTTGATCGCATTTCCTCCTAGTAAGAAGAGGATAATACCACCTAAAAAGGTTGATAAAGATAGAAGGAGTACCAACCACAATGTTTTTCCCTTTTTTTGATTATGTTGATAGATAGAAGATGCGATCACCATACCTAAAGGAATGTTGTGTAAACCGACACCAATACTTACCATCATTCCTAAGGAAAAAGAAGAAAGAACAGTAGAATAGATTGCCATTCCTTCTATAATGTTGTGTAACACAAGGGCAATACTCGAAACCAAACCAATGTGCACCAAATGATTGTGATCATCTTTATTTGTCGTTGGGTCATCTTCGTGATTGGGAATAAAACGGTCTAAAATATACAGTAAGAAGAATCCTAAAACCACAAATAAGATTAACCAAATAATGTTTTTCATGGTAAATATTTCATAAGATTCAGGAATTAAATCGGTCAACATGATCATCAAAATGACTCCTAGTGCCAAAGATAAAGAAAAATCGATAAATTTGGCATTATTATTCGTCAAAAACACGATCATTGCACCAATTAAAATAAAGATTCCTAACCCAAAGGTCATAATTAACCCAGTCATATTCTCACCTACTTTTAACGAATCAATACCCACGTAATGACAACGATGGCTAGTGCGATGCGATACCACATAAAGATTTTAAAATCATGGCTCTTTAAGTATTTTAATAAAAATTTAATACAAAGTAAACCAATTAAGAACGATACAGTAATTCCTACTATAAAAATAGCAAGATTGTTTGCGATGATATCGATGGTACCATCTTTTAACAATTGAAATACTACTGCTCCAAAGACAACTGGTGCGGAAAGATAAAAAGAGAACTTAGCAGCGTCTTCTTTTTTCACTCCGCATGCTCTTCCTGCAGCAATGGTCGTTCCACTTCTAGAAAATCCAGGAATGAGTGCCAAGCATTGACTACAGCCAATTATGATGGCATCTTTGATTCCCATTTTTGAAATGGTCTTCGTCTCTGGCATTTTTTTATCGATCCAATAGATTAAAATTCCTACCAAAGCAAGTGCTACTGCAATTAAAATAAAATTGGTGCGAATCATTTCTTCTATGGGTTCTTCGAACAATGTCCCAAAAATCGCTGCAGGGATCGTTGCCAAAACCAAATACCATAAAATTTTTCCCTGTTTATCTTTTACCCCTTTGGTAAAACCCTTGATCAGCATGTTCCAAAAATCAAAGAAGAAGAAAACAACAATGGCGAGCAATGTTCCCAAATGTAGTGCAATATCAAAGCAAAGTGCCATATTGGGACTCATTCCTGCTCCTATTCCAAATACATCGCGAAAAATAATCAAGTGCGCACTTGATGAAATTGGCAAAAATTCAGCAATTCCCTGAATGATTCCTAAAATAATACTCGATAACAAATCCATGTTATTCATCTCCTAACTTATATGCAATAAAACCGCCTATGAAAAACAAAATAACTCCAATCACGACTTGTAAAAAAGATACCGAAGATGCAAAAAGTGGTTTTACTAAAGTAATGATCGAAGCAAATACAAAGCCCAAAATACCGTAGTACGTTTTTACTTTATATTTCTTAAGTAAGTATTCGATCAATTTGGCTACTGCTACAATACCAACTAAAACACCTATTCCAAAGGGAAGTAACAACAAACAATTCGGTACAATATTATCTAACTTCGTCAAATTGCTGATGGTATTGATAATCGGTTTGTAAAAACCCAACAACATTAAAACAAACGAACCACTAACTCCCGGAATGATCATCGTTCCAGCCGCAACCATGCCGACTAAAAACAACAACGGATAAATAAAGATTCCTGCTCGATTAAAATCGACAACATTAGTAGACCCCTGAACAATTGCCAGTACCAAAACGATTCCAAAGGTGATCAAAAAAACTGTCATGTTGGACATTGATTTTGGTGTTTTTTTTATTTTGCGATAAAGCAAAGGAATACCACCCATAATGAGTCCAATAAAAAACAAAAAAGTCGGAATTGGATACGCATCCAAACTATAACTAATTACTTTACTAAAAACTAAAACAGAAATAATTGCTCCTATACCAAGTGGTAATATAAACTGTATATTCTTCTTAAAATTTCTAAAAAAATGACTAATTACTTCAATGAGTTCTTCGTAAATACCTAGTGTAATTGCTAAAGTTCCTCCACTTACTCCTGGAATAATATTGGCAATGCCAATTACAGCCCCTTTGATGGCTAACATTATTTTTTCTCTCATCGTATGCCTCATTTCTATATTTATTGTATTTATTATATCATCAATCTAGAAAAAGAAAAATAGTTTGTAATCTTACAAACTATTTTCACTGTCAACTTTGTGGTGCAATCACCATTCGAGTCGTTTTACCAGATGATCCATTTCCAACTCCATAATTGAAGATACCACCAGATTGTCCTCTTACTAACCACGGATTCGTACTTGTAGGTGCAAAAGCGAAGCTGACAACGTTGTACCAGCCATTATCTGTTTCTGATAATGCGTGTCCATAACAGATTCCTCCACAAGCACTATCGACTGTAGATGATGAAAAGTAATCATATAAGTATGGATAATCAGTAAACCAAGTATTAGAAACGTAATTAACATCCATCGAGCCCAAATAATGATAATAATTACCCATGACGTATTGACCAGTTTGAGTCAACATATCATAAATGCCAGAAATATTTCCTGTCGTACTAGCACCGGTTCCTACACTTGATGCTGTGGTTGTACTGGTTGAATTACAAGTAGCAGAAGAACAAGCAGTTCCAAGATAATTATAACTTCCATAAGTAGACGTCGCAGTAGTGACGCTTCCAGCACTACGTCCTGTATAAATCGTAGTACTATTATTACGGTAAATTTGTTTATTTGAACCAGAAAAGTTACTATTTCCATATTTTCCATAAACGCTTTGTGCAAGATAGGCAACAGCGCCCCACTCACTAGATTTCATAACATGTACACCATCGTCATTCGCCAATCCCATACTAGCCCAACTAATATTATGAGCAAGTGACACCATAGTTCCTAAATTTTGATTGGTAACGGCTGCGACATCCGGTTTTATCATCACCCCTGTCAAAGTACATGATAAACTATCGGTACAAGTGCTTGGCATAGTTCCACCTGTTACAAATTTTGCCACCCAAATTCCTGCTAATTCTTCCCCATTGTAAGTAAAGGCCGGATGAATACGATATCCTTCGTGTGGCGTCGTTACATCTTTACCAATAAAATTAATATCAATGGCACCTGGATTGCTAGCCGTTCCAGCAGTACCATCGGTATGTCTTCCAAAGTTTCCGTCAATTTTATATTCGTATCGTGGAATCCATACCCACATTGTTCTTATATAATTCATATTGATATTACTAAAGGGAGTAGTTGAAACAAAATCCATAGATGAAAATGTTGCTGCATTAGCCCAAATTTGTTCTTCGTAATCATACCAATATCGTGCATCGTAATCTAAATTAATATCAATAGACGGATCATTCGTACGCATTTCCCATGTTCCATCATCATTTCCTAAAATTGCATACATATTATCAAGTAATTCTGGTTTGTTCGGAAGGCAGCTCATACCAGTAGATATAGAATATTCACCATCTGACGCATTAATTGAAGGTTCCTCAATTCCTACCTTTAGTCCTATTTCTACTGTTACACCAACATAATAATAATTCTTTGCAACAATTGTAACTGTTTTCTTATCATTAGAAGATCCATACTTAGAAATCAAATTATTTGTTTGTTTCATCTGACTAAAATCGCAGTCTCCTATCCCTACACTCACATCAGTTTGTGGAACAGAACTAGTAGAAGTTGCTTTATAATATAATTGAAAATAGGCATCGATACTGTTGATATTTTCAATGGTTACCTCAAATTGTTTATTTTCTCCTGGTGCTAATGTAATCTGATTGTTTTCATCTAGTGCGTCACTTGATAACGATGGATATAAGTTAGCAGCAGCAATATTTAAAACTCCTTTTTTCTCCACGCTAACGGTAAAAAGCGCATAAGAAAAATAAATTGCAGCCAAGCCCAAACTAAGCACGATAAGTAATAGTAAATATGTTTTTCTAAAATTAATAGACCGAAATAAAAATTTTTTTACTTTTTCTTTCATATTCTTTCACATCCTACACTTTATTTAAACAGCAGATGTCAACTATTATACAAATATAATATATCACAGTTCTATTTTAAAAACAATGAAAAAACAGTAAATTTATTTTACTGTTATCTCGTCAAAGCGTCCATAATATAAGGAATGATTTGTTTTTTACGCGATACAATATTTTCAAAATAATGTCCCTGTTCTATGTTTTCTAACATATATGCTCTTTCTAGCACTGATTTCGCACGATCACTATAGATGACATAGGATCCATTTTTAATAACGTCAGTCACAAATAGTGTTACAAAATAATAATCGTTCGCTACAGCTACTTGGTTTAGCAAATCCACATAACTATTTAAATCTTTGCGAATTTCTTCAAAATTCATGGTAAATATTTGTCCTACTCCAATATTTTTATCCTCGACACTAAAGATTTTAAAATCATTGTACAAGATTTCTTCTTTCGTTTTACCTTTTAGGGAAGTACCGGCTTTCAACATTTCCATACCATAATCATAAATAGAAACAGAAGCAATATTTGCTAATTCTTTTGCTGTTTGTCGATCTAGTTCTGTTGTCGTTGGAGATTGAAAAATCAAGGTATCGGATAATATTCCAGATAACATTAAACCGGCAATTTCTTTTGGAATTTTAATTTGATTTTCTACATAAAGTCGATACAAGATGGTATTGGTACTTCCTACTGCCATATTTCGAAAGTTAATCGGATTGTTGGTCGTCAAACTTCCTAAGTTATGGTGATCGATAATTTCTAAGATTTCGGCTTCTTCAATACCATCGACACTTTGATTTTTTTCATTATGATCTACTAAAATCACTTGTTTGCGATCTTTTTCATGAATATCAGAATTACGAAGAAGCCCTAAACATTCTTTATTTTTATTTAAGACCGGATAGTTGGTATGGCGCAATTTTTGACTCACTTCGATAAAATCGTCCAGGTAATCGTTTTGATCAAAACTAATGGGCCTTGATTTTGGTAGGATCGTTCTAATGTAGTTACTCAAAGAAAGCAACTTGACGGTATAGAGAGTATCGTGTGCAGTTTGAATGATATTGACATGATTTTCTTGCGCCATCTGCAAGTGTTCTGGCTTTATTTTTCCTTCTCCTACCAAAATAATCAACTTTACACCCGATTTGACCGCATATTCGATGATACTATGACGATCTCCTACGATTAAAATCATGTTAGAGTTCAAGATAATATTATCTAAAAAAGTGGTACTTCGATAGGATGCTACCAATAACTCCCCTTTTATTTCCGAATCAAACTTTAACACTTCTTGTCCTTCCAACACATTTAAAATATTTTGATAAGAAGTATCTAACGAAGTAAAATCTCCCTTAATAAATTCATTGGCTAAATGTTTAATTGTAATCAAGCCACAAAACTTTCGATTTTCTTTTACAATTGGTAACCCCGTAATTCCTTTTTCACTCATGTAAAGATAACTATCGTAAATAGAATTGGTATCTTTTAAGAAGTATCCTTTGTGATAATGAATGTCTTTTAATTGTAATTTTACATCGTTTAAATAACCTGGTTCCTTAACTTTAAAATAAGATAAAACGAACTTCGTTTCTGGATTGATTTGTCCTAAAACTCTTGGTTCTGTATGCATACCCAATTGATTTTTTAAATAAGATAAGGCAATGGATGCAGTAACAGAATCGGTATCTGGTTTTTTGTGTCCAAAAATATAAATATTTTTCATGTTCTCACCTTTTTCGCTAGTCATTATATCATAAAACAATAAAAAAAGAAAGAGTCCATCCAACAATCTTCCTTTTATACTATTTTTTCCATCGTACCATTCAAAATAGAATATAGATACAAAGTACATGTCTTGCCAAATCTTGTTTCTATGATTCTTTGATACCCCTTTAATTGTTGTTTGTAGTTTTCATCTTGTGTATTTTGTAACTTATAATCAACTAAGTAAATTTTTTCTTCCGTCTCGATCAGTAAGTCGATCACACCGTGGTAGAAATTATTCCCTTCTTGATCCATAAATTCATATTCTCGATAAATGCGATCATTTTTATGGCTTTTGATCAATTCTTGGTTTAAAAAACTTTGTAGTTTTTCTTTAATAAAATCATCGATGGGCAACTGATCTAACCGTGGGTTTTTCCAATCTAGTATTTCTAACAAATAGTGCATTTGCTTACCAAAAGCCAGTTCTTCTTGCACTTTTTGGGTATAGAAATGATTAGTGGTCTTCGAAAAAGTTTTTTGTGTCATGTTTTCTGTTGTTTTTGTATATTCTACGACATCAATTGGTATTTGCTTTTCTAAATCAAATGTTGTTTTTCTTTTTTCTTTTTGGTACTGATACTTTTTGCTAAGCGAAATATTTTCTACTTCTATATTTTTTATAAATGGAATTAACAAGTCCTGAATACTATTTAAAATATCTAAAAATGAACGATACTTCATACGTTTTTCTAAAAGAACCATTTGATCGATTTCTTCTGCTTCTTCCTCATTGATACTAGCCACCATGATCATTTTTTCTTTACATCTTGTCAAAGCAACATAAAATAATCTTATTTTTTCACTGATTTCTTCTCGTAAATACTCTTCTTTTAACATGGTTTTATAGATTGTCGAAGATGTTCCTTCATCATAATAAGGAATAATAAGACCATATTTTTGATCGTAAAGAAATTTTTCATTTAAATCTTTGATATTAAAACTGTTAGATAATCCTGCATAATAACAAATATGATACTCTAAACCCTTTGATTTATGGATGGTCATGATTTTACAACTGTTGTTTACCTCTTTGTTTCTCGATATTTTTAATTCTAGTCCCTCTTGATAAATCAGTTCTACATAGTTTAAAAACTCTTCGATCCCATATCCTAAGTTACTAACTGTTTTACTTAAATTACGAAAGTATTCCATTCGAATGATCGCTTCTTCTACATTTCCTACTGTGATTAGTTTATTATCATAATCAAACACTTCTAAAATACGTTCTAGCAGACTGACACAAGTTAAATGATCCAGTTCTTCAACAATTCCTTTGATTTTTTGATAGAGTGTACTTTCTGTAAAATTGTTGTTTACAAAATAGGAAAACAATTCTTGATCTGAATAACGAAATAGAAAACTTCTCCCTACACTCATGAAGCAGTGACGAAAATCAACATCAAATCGATTCTCTTTTACTTCGATGATCAATCTTAACAAATTTTTTAACATGCTGATATCTTGAGAAGAAGTAATGTTTTCATCTTGATAGACGGTAAGAGGAATATTTAAGTATTCAAATATTTTTTTATACAAACCAAATTGAGTGGTCCGATCAATCAAAATGACAAAATCATCGTAACGTATGGGCCGAATGATACCTTCATCTTTATCGAAGATCAAATACTGATTTGCTATTTTCTCTTGAATATCTTGTGCAATACAAAAAATTTCAATTTCCTCTTTAGAATAAGGAAAATTCTTATCTCGATGATAATTATAAATTTCTAGATTGTGGTTTTGATTCGTATTCCCTTGTTCTACATAAGATAGATTGCCAAAAATCATCTGATGGGTACTCTGATAATCAGCCCCTCCTAAAAAATCGTCCATTATGGCTTTAAAAATTAAATTGATGTTGTCTAGTGGCTCCTTTCTGGAACGAAAATTCTTGTTCAAGTCAATCTTAATACCATCAAGTCCTTTGCTATATAGATCGTATTTTTGTTTAAAAATATATGGATTGGCATTGCGAAACCGATAAATAGATTGTTTGATATCTCCTACCATGTAAACATTATGATTAGCAATCAGTGAAATAAAATGTTCTTGTAAATCGTTGGTATCTTGATATTCATCGATTAAAATCTCTTGAAAAGCATCACGCATCTCTTCCCTAATTTCCTTGTTTTCTTCTAATAATGTAATGGCAATTTTTGCAATATCGTGAAATTCATACAAATCAAACTTTTGCTTGTATTCTTTCATTTGTTGATTCAACTTGATTAAAATATCAACTAAAACACTTACGTCTTCTTTCGTAGATAAAATGCTTTGGACTATGTCATTTCGATCTTCATAAATGGCTAAACTTTTTAATTCTTTAAGTAGCAAATTTATTTCTTCTTTTTCTCTTTTTGCCTCTTGTTCAGACCCTTTTGGTAACATTGGAAGTTTTAGATCTAAATGCTTTTTTATTTCATCATATGACTTACTTTTTAAAAGAGGAATCAATATTTCTTCTATGGACGAAAAATAATCCCCCTCGACATAACTACTTATATTCTTCATATGTTCTTCTATCTGATTGATTTTTTTTAATAATAAAATAGTAAACGCATCGATGTCCTTTTCGATTTTATTAAAGTCAAAAAAAGAAGAAATATAGTTAGCCAGATAATCATCTTTGTCATAGCGCATATCTAATTGATTATCAATCGTAAGAAGTGCTTCTACGATGCCTTGATCATCCTTTTTAAAAAAGTGGCTAATGAAGCGTTCCCATCTTACATCGTGTTCTTGATAAAAAGTATCAATGATTTCATTTAATGTTTTCTTTTTTTCTAACAATAAAATCGTTGGCTCTGATATTTGTACATGTGGCGTAATATTTTTTAAAGTATGATATTTTTTGACAATCGATAAAGCAAAACTATCAAACGTTGTAATGTAGGCACCATCTAACAAATCCAGTTCTTCTTTTAATGATGGTTCTTTTTTGATGGCTTTTCGAATTCTTTCTTTCATTTCAAATGCGGCATTTTTGGTAAACGTTAATACCAACAATTGATTAATGTGTATTCCTTGTTTTAATTTTCTTAACACTCGTTCCGTCAAGACGGCAGTTTTTCCACTTCCGGCACCAGCACTGACGATGATGTTGGTTCCTTCCGTATCGATTGCTTCTTGTTGTTCTTTTGTCCAAACTCTAGCCATTTTCTTCTCCTCCTGTCTTTAAAAATGATAAATCGTGCTGTTCTTCTAACAAAACAGTGTCTTCTTCCTGATGATAACAAATATCCGAAAAAGGACAATAAGAACAACTTACGTTTTCTTTGCCAATTTTCTTAGGATTAATTACAAAATTAGCACTTACGATTTTTGAGACGGTTTCTTCAATCTTTTTTTCCGTTAACAAAATAATTTGCTCGATTTCTTCGTCGCTTACGATCTTGGTATAATGTGCAAAACCCTTGCTCGTTATTTTCATGCCTTTGATCCATTCACTATTTTGATATGTCACATCAAATTTTTCCAATCTTTCTAAAGAAGATGTAGAATATCCAACTAATTTCATTTCTTCTTTCTTTTGCTCTATTTGTGTAAGCCCTTCTTTTTTACTTTTAACATTAGATAGTATTTTCTGCAGATAAAAGCCCGTAAAATTGACACTAGAAAACAAGTGACTATGCTTTACCAAATACAAATAAACAGGCAACTGCATGTTTAGTCCGTGAACGATTTGAAAAAGATCTAAAGAGGCATTTCCTGTCTTATAATCGATAACGCTAACGAATGTCGTATATCCTTCTTCTAAATACATGATCTTATCAATCGTCCCTTTAAACCATACTTTGATTTTACTTTGAATTGGTAACAAAATTTCTTGTTCATATAACTCTTGCTTAAATTTTGTTAATTCTTTCTGTCCTTGGATGATTGCAATCGTATTCCGTAATTCTTCTTTGAGCATTTTTAAAAAAAATGCCTCTTTGACCGTAAAAGATCTTGTTTTTTGATAATTGTTAAATTCTTTTTCAAAATCAAAATTGGAAAGAAAAGCAATCGATAATAACTTGTGAAATAAGTTCCCGACGAACGTGTGAAATGTATCTTGATAAGGATCTAGTTTTAATACATAATTTAAATAATAATGAAATGCGCACTCTTGATATTGGTTCATACTAGTATATGAGAGCAATAATTTATGTTGGATATATTGTAAATATTGTTCTTGATCAATTCCTGTAAATTGGTTTTGGTAAGTTAGATAATTTAAATTTGGATAACTAGTTTGTAAGCTAGCAAGATCACTTTCTTTTTCTTGAAATTTACGATAACGATCTAATTTTTTTGCCAACTTCAATTTGTTGAATAAATGCGAATAACGATATTTCGAATAATTAGGATCTTTTTGAATCTCAATCGATAATTCTTCCAAAATACTAGATGGATAATAACTTTCAAAAGGGCTTTTCAATTTATAAGTCAAAGTAATATTTCTAGTATTTTGTATCATATTTTTGGCTTTCTTTTTCGTAATTTGATTTTTTTCTTTTGTCGTGTCTAGTACGATTTCTTCTTTTAGATAATCAGAAATATAATCTTCATCTTTATATAACTTAGGAAAAACGTTTTGATTCACTCCCAATAAGAATAAATATTCATCTTCTCTTATTTCTTTCTCTAATGGAACAACTTCGATTGCTTCCTTTGGTTTAACATGAGGAACTTTCGTTTGTCGCAACAAATTTTCTGTTATTTGATATTTGGTAGAAAAAGAGCAATTTAACAAATTCACTTGATTACAAATGGACAACAATGCTTGCGCTAGTTCGCTTTCATGTGGATATTTTTCTGTTACAAACAAAAAACTTTCTTCTAGCGATTCACTCTTTTTGTAATGTTCTAAAAAATCTTTTCCATATTCAGTTGCGTAAATTACTTCTTCATTTAAATCAATTGGCAAATGATAGTAAGAAAAGATTCGTTTTAACGTATGATGATATTCCTCCGTTATATTGGTTAGTTTCATTTGATGCAAAGATTTTCCTTGCATGATAAGATCTAAAATGGAACAGGCGACAAAGTCAACTTCTTCTTCTAATGTATTAAATTCATAAGCAACGAGTTTTTTCTGATCTTTATCGTGATGTTCTATTACTGATATATCTGTCCATTGGGAAATCATTTCCTTCATCTTATTTTGAAAACGATTTAAAGGAGCATAACCAGCAATGATAAAATGATACTTTGAAGCAAAATATGGAAAATATGGATCATTTTTCAACAAATGATGAGAGGTAAGTTCTTTTTTCATTTGTAACAATTGTCTTAACTTGGTACTTTTATATTCTTTGTCTTCGATATAGTACATATTTTCTAGATATTCTTTACCAATTTCGGTTTTTACTTTATAATGGTCCATCAAATAAGCAACGGCTTGGAGATCATAATCAAAAAAAAGATGTTTTTTAAGGGTGGAAAAAGTCATAAATTTCAATTGTATGAATTTGTTTTTTTGTCTTAATTCTAATAGCAATTGTTCTTTCAAAGAATCAGGAACAATCAAACAGGTATTTTCTTGAATATTTTCTAATAAATTCATGTCTATCACTTCACTATTCCTACTAAAATTATACTATGAAAAAAACTTCTTTGGCAAACAAAAAAAATGCTTATTCAGCATCTTTTGTTTCCATAACTTCTTTTCCTTTATAGAATCCACATTTTGTACAAACACGATGTGGTTTGATTACTTCACCACAGTTTGGACATTTTGTCATTCCGGGCATTTCCATTGCATTATGACTTCTTCTTAGTTTTTTTCTAGTTTTTGAAACTCTGTGAAATGGTACTGCGAACAATTGAATGTCTAGTTTTAGCATTTTATTCACTCCTTTCCAAATTCATCTAATAAATCACTGAATGGATTATTTTCATTTTTTCTTTCTTCTTCACTGATCAATTTCCATCCATCCCCGTGAAATTTACTGAGATCCTGAACCTTAGTAAATTTTAAGGGAATCTCTAATATAATATTTTCCCATAAAATCGGTAGAAGATCAAGAGTATTTTCATCTTTTTTATCAATTTCGTCCAATACCCTTTCCATATCAAAGGAAAAAGGATAAAAAACATCTTCTAAAGAGATAGAATCTTCTAGTAACATCTTACCAGTTACTTTTAATGTCAGTACATCTTCTAATAACGTGTTTTGTATGATTTTTCCCGTTATTTTTACATGGTCTAATTGTTTGATCCCACTTTCTTTTATCATTTCATAAGGGAAGGAAACTTCTTGGTCAATCATAATTTCATCTACTGTATTACTATGCAAAGAACTTAAATCTAATAACATCTTATCACTCCTTGTACGAAAATTATACGCTATCTTTTAAAAAACTGCAACCAATATCGACAGATTTTCATTTATCGATTATAATAAAATTCAAGAGGTGAAAACATGAAGTCAGTCGGAATTATTGCAGAATATAACCCTTTTCACAATGGACATTTGTATCAACTAAACAAAGTAAAAGAAATGTTTCCTGATGCGGTTATCGTTTTAATTTTAGGTGGTAACTTTTTACAAAGAGGTGAACCATCTTTAATCGATAAATGGACGAAATCTGAAATCGCTATACAAAGTGGAATTGACATTGTGGTAGAACTTCCTTTTCCTTTCGCTAGTCAAAGTGCTGATATCTTTGCTCACGGCGCAATCTCACTTCTTCAAGAACTGCAAGTAGACAAATTGGTCTTTGGCAGTGAAAGCAATGATATCGAAACGTTACAATTATTAGTAGACACACAATTAGAGCACCCTGAATACAACACTTTAGTCAGTATCTATTTAAAAGCAGGTTACAATTATCCAACTGCTTTATCGATGGCATTATTCGATCTAACTGGAGAAAAGCGCAACACACCAAACGATTTACTTGGTATTAGTTATATTAAAGAAATAAAAAGACAACACAGTAAAATTATTCCGGTAGCAATTCAAAGAACCAATCAGTACCATAACCCTAATTTAGAGAATGATATCAGTAGTGCCACTAGTATTCGAAGAGCCGTAGTGAGCAATCAAGACGTAAGCAACGTAGTTCCTAATATTACCCTTTCACATTTGAAACACGATAAATTACATTTTTTAGATGATTATTTTCCTTTTTTAAAATATAAAATTATGACCTGTAAAGATTTATCCGTTTATCAGACAGTAGATGAAGGAATCGAACATCGGATCCAGCAAAAAATTCAAAACGCTACTTGTTTTGAAGAACTCGTTCAAAACATCAAAACCAAACGATATACTTATAATAAAATTCAACGTATGCTGATTCATATCTTGTGTGATTTTACCAAAGAAGAAGCAAAAAAAATGCAGGAAATCCCTTATATTCGCATTCTGGATTTTTCTAAACGTGGAAGACAATATTTGAACAACATCAAAAAACAAGTACACTTGCCACTTATCACGAATTTTTCCAAATTCAAACACGAGATGTTAGATTTAGAATACCGCGTCACTTCTGTGTACGCCTCTACTTTACCAGAACTAGATAAAATAACTTTAATAGAAGAAGAATACAAACATCATCCAGATGTTTCTTAACTTCTTTTTTTATTAAAAAATAGAAGAAATTAAATTTCTTCTATTTTCATAAAGTTCGTTACTTTTACTTTCGTATTATTTGGAAAACCACCCGTTACGACGATCACATCTTTTTCTTTTAAGTTCATAAATTCTTTGGCTTTTCTTTTAGCATCGGTCACCACTTCATCGGTACTATTGTATACTGGTACAATCGTTGGATAAACACCCCAATTAAGAGCAAGTGAATAAGCAACTTTCTCTGTTGGGCAAGCGGCTAAAATTAAACTTCTTGGTTTTAAATTGCTGATAGTTCTTGCTGAATAACCACTCATGGTCGCTGCGACAATTAACTTAACATCCAACATGTCAGAAGCATCTACAACACTTCTTGCAATCGTTTCTGTAATCGTTACTGGACGATCTGATCGAAATTCATAATCGTAATCATAATACTCTTCTGCTTGTTCGCAAATTTCAGCCATGTATTTTACAACGCTTTCAGGTGATTTTCCCACTGTCGTTTCACCAGATAACATCACGGCATCTGTTCCGTCTAATACAGCGTTGGCAACATCACTAACTTCCGCACGAGTAGGTCTTGCGTTTTTCTTCATAGATTCTAGCATTTCTGTCGCTACAATACAGAATTTTCCTTTTTCACGACATCTTTGAATAATCATTTTTTGATAAAGTGGCAAAGTTTGAAGCGGAATCTCTACCCCAAGGTCACCACGGGCTACCATAATACCATCCGATACTTCGATAATTTCATCTAAATTTTCTATACCCTTGGCACTTTCAATTTTAGAAATTACTTTCATGTCACTTCTATTATGTTCTTCGAACAATTTTCTCGCTTCCAAAACATCTTCTTTACAATTGACAAAAGATAAAGCAACAAAGTCGTCATCATGCTCACAAGCATAAATTAAATCGTTGCGATCTTCTTCTCCAATAAATGGAATATCCAAAGCAACCCCAGGTGCACTTAAACTTTTCTTATTTCCTAATACTCCACCATCGATAATGCGGCAAGTAACACCATCTTCTTCTTTCGAAATCACTTGAATTTTCATAAGACCATTTTCTAACAAAATGACATCGTTTACTTGTAAAGAATCAATGGCCTGTGGATGATTGACACTGAAACGTTCTTCGTTACCTAATACCTCTTCTTTTACAACACGAATCGTTTTACCCTCTACTAAATTGATGGAATCGTTTTCTAACATGCCATTTCTAAATTCTGGACCCTTCGTATCATAAAGAATCGCAATGTGTGCTCCAGTTCTTTTTCTTACTTCTTTTACGGAAGCAACGACACCTTCTTTTTCTTCTAACGTAGCATGCGAAAAATTAATTCTTGCCACGTTCATTCCGGCTTTTACCATATTTTCCATCGTATCTGGTGCACAGCTTGCTGGACCGATACTACAAATTATTTTTGTTTTCTTCACTTCTTACTCCTTCTTTCTTCCAAAAAAACACTATGATTTTATCATATTTTCTTATCAATTGCAAATCAAACAGTCAACAAAAAAGAGATTATTTCTCTTTTTGACAGTTCGGGCAATAGTATGTTCCTCTTCCGTTTACTTTCATTTTCTGAATTTTAGTATGACAAATAGAACAAAGTTCATCTTTTTTTCCATGAACCAACAATTCGTTTTGAAATCTGCCATG
>CAMMJA010000006.1 GCA_946497145.1 uncultured Mycoplasmatota bacterium
TTTCACGTTTCGATTGCCTTCACTTTTTTTGCATTACCAATTCATATGGTTGGGTGAGTGTGAGATACGTATCATATTTTTTACTAACTACGACACCATTTTTGGCCTTTAAGGCCTTTGGCAGCATCACTTGGTAACAATTGATCAAAGTAGACATAGTATTCTTCTGCATCCACTTCCCAAGGTATAAAAGTTCTTCGTTTAAGATACTTTCTTCATCAATTACTTTCTGAATGGACTTTAAATTTTCACATTCACTTTCTTTTTTTAACGCTAAAACAAAGCCCTCCAACACTTGCTTGCCAAAAGGAACTTGTACACGCTTTCCTATTTTGACCTCATCTTCTAAAAAAGAAGGAACCAAATAGTCAAAAGTTTTATCGATGTTTTTGTTTGACAACTGTACTAGTACGGATGCTACCATAGTTACCTCCTTCAGTATTGTTATCTTTATTGTAAGAGAAGAAAAAAGAATTGTAAAGAAAAAACAGAAAGTAACTTCTGTTTAAAACAATTTCAAAATATCGTTAAAAGTAATATAGATCATCAGTGCCATCAACAAGAAGAATCCAATCGCATGTACCATATTTTCTGTCTCCGGTTTAACAGGACTTCCCTTGATTTTTTCAATAAACAAGAACAAAATACGACCACCATCAAAGGCAGGTAGTGGCAACAAGTTGATAAAACCAACGTTAATGCTCAAGAACGCAATCAAGTATAAAATATTGGCAAGACCACCTTTACTTTGTTCTCCTACAATTGAATAAATGCCTACAGGTCCTGACAATTGACTTACCTTAAGTCCTCCTGTGAAAAGATTACCTAGTGTTAAAAACATTTGCTTGAACAAGGATCCTGTTTTTACAAAGGTAAATTTAATCGTCGATAACAGTCCTCTTTCACGAGAAGAATCTAAACTGATTCCATATTGGTATTGTGTTTGCCCATCTACTTCTTTTTCTTTCGGAGTAATTTGATAAGTAACTTCTTGACCATTTTCTTTTCTTACTACCATTTCGGTCGGTTTGTCTTTCTTTGCCAACGTCAAATACAAAGACAAATCATCGATAGTGGAAATGTTATGATCATTTACTTCAATTACCGTATCACCACTCACAATACCCGCCATTTCTGCCGGAGAATTGGCAGTGACATCTGAAACGATAGGTTTATAGTTAGGAGCTCCCCAAATAAGTCCCACCAAGAACAACAAAAGAATTGCAAAAATAAAGTTGAATCCAGCTCCAAAAAACATCGTCAAGAATCGTTGCCATACTGTTTTACTTTGCAATAGACGATTCTTTGGTATTTTGTGGTCTTCATCACTTCCCTCACCGGCTAAAGAACAAAATCCACCAATTGGAATCAAACGCAAACTATAAGTTGTTTCTCCTTTTTTCCCTTTTTTACTTAAGATTTTAGGACCCATTCCAATCGCAAACTCATAGACATAAATACCACATAACTTTGCAAAAAGGAAATGTCCCAACTCATGCACAAAGATGACTGCACCTAAAATTAAAATAAACAATAATAATGTCATAATCTCCTCCTATATCATCGATAAACATAACACAAAAGCAAGTACCACAAAAATCATACTATCTAATCGATCCAAAATACCTCCGTGTCCTGGAATCAAGTTAGAAAAATCTTTGCTATCGTAATAACGTTTGATAAAAGAGAACACCAAATCACCCAATTGTCCAATGAAACTAAGAAGAAGTGTCACTCCAATTACGTTGATTAGCGGAACGTTAGAGGCGATTGCAAAGCAATAAAACATGCTGGCAACAAACGTTCCCATGGCCACTCCACCAATCAGTCCTTCTACCGTTTTCTTAGGCGATATTTTTTCGGCCAAAGGAGTTGATCCGATATATTTTCCGGTAAGCAACGCGAACGTATCGGTTACGACCGTAATTAAGAATAGATAAATCGTGTATTTTAAATCGTAGTTACGAACTAAAATCAAAAGATTGAAAGATAGTCCAATAAACAAAATGGAACCAATGATAAATAAAGCATCGTTCAAATTGTACTTTTTATTGTCGTTGATAAAAATCATCGGTAGTAAAAAAGCAAAGATAAAGAAGCCGATTACCCGATAATCCATGACATAGGTCAACACGTCGGACTGATAGTTAGATAGACAAAAGAAAATCGTCAAAAGATACGCAATCACTTTGATCAAGAATGGAAAGGGTTTCTTTTTTTCTCTTACTTTGATTAGTTCGTAAAGTCCCATGATTCCCAACAACGTAATTAAAATGGCATATGGGGTTCCTCCTATTAAAAGAATTGGGATAAAAATTGCCAATAGTACAATTGCACTAAGAATTCTTGTTTTCATCTTTGATTCCTCCATATCTTCTATCTCTACTTTGATAAACTTCTATTGCGCGATCAAATTCTTCTTCGTTAAAATCTGGAAAGTATACTTCAGGAAAATAATATTCCGCATAAGCAGATTGCCACAACATGAAATTGCTGATGCGTTTTTCTCCACTCGTTCGAATGACGAAATCTAAGGGCGGTAAATTTTGATATAAGTTTTTTTCGACTACGCTTCTATCGATTTGATTAATATCTAATACGCCATCTTTCAATTGTTTCCCTATTTTTTTCATCGCATCGACTATTTCATCTTGTCCGCCATAGTTTAAGCAAATGTTCAATGTAGCACCTGTTGCCAATTTTGTTTCTTCTTGAATTTTATCCATACTTTGAAGGACCTTTTCTGGTAACGGCTCTTTTCTTCCAGAAAAACAAACACGAACATTTTCTTTCTTCAAAAACTGAAATTCTTTTTGAAAGAGCGTAACGAACAACTTCATCAAGCCACTAACTTCTTCCTCGCTTCTTTTGAAGTTTTCAGAAGAAAACGCATAAATGCTAATGTAGGGGATATCCCATTTTTGGATATGACGTAACAACTTTTTTAAGTTATCTGCACCAGCAATATGACCTTGACTTCGCTTTAGACCTCTTGCTTTGGCCCAACGACCATTTCCATCCATGATGATACCGATATGTTTTGGCAATTGCTCCATCTTACTTCACCTACTATAATAATATTATAATACATTCAAGGTATTTCTACAACAAAATATCAAAAGTTTACAAGTGTAAACCAACAAAAAAGGACATACCCTTGTCCTTAAAAACGATCAATATTGATTTTAACTCGCTTGTTATCTTTTAAATAACTACTTGCTTGTACTAACGTACGGATGGCATTGGCTGTCTTTCCACTTTTACCAATGACACGTCCCATATCGTTTTCATCGATCATCACTTGAATTAAAACAGTATTTTCTTCATCGGTTTCAAATTCTTTGACACTTACCGCATCTTTGTTTTCCACCAATGCTTTAACCAATTGTTCTGTTAATTCTACTAATTCCATAACTACTTCCCTTGCTTACTTTCAGCAAATTTCTTCATGATTCCTTTTTGACTCAACAAATTACGTACGGTATCAGATGGAATTGCACCATTGTTCAACCACTTTAAAGCAACTTCTTCGTTGATCTTTACTTCAGCAGGTGTTACAAGTGGATTATAAGTACCGATCAATTCTAAATACTTTCCATCTCTTGGACGACGTGAATCGCTTGCTACAATACGATATACCGGACGTTTTTTAGCGCCCATTCTTGTTAATCTTAATTTTACTGCCATAATTTCTTCCTCCATTTCTTTGTCTACTCTATTATACGTATTATTTTTATTGCTGTCAACTATTTTTTGTTAACACTAGTCTTTTAAGTAATCTTCGTCTACTTCTTCGTCAATGGCTTTTTCTACTGTCTCGTCCACATCATCTAAAATATCATCCCATGGTTCTTCTTCTTCATCGATCGCAATTTTGACTTTGGTATCTCCTACTAATTCGATTCCTAATTCTTTTTCTACCGTATAAACGATCGAACCATTTTCAATTTCCGCCTTGATACAAGATGGTTGACGCAAACTTCTTACAATGATTTCTTCATTGGTAATTAAATCACTATCTTCTCTTTTTTTCACGTTGACTGTTTCTGTGTAATGATTGTTTTGTCTTATCACTTCCGTTTTTGTATCATTGTCATAAGAATACCAGATATTTATATCGTAGCTACCATCGATGGTAATTTTATCACCATTTTTATATCCTTGAAAGTTGTGATTGATGACCCAACATCCCAAAATCGTCGTTGGTGCCGGATCCGGCGTTACACGTTCAGTATTTACAAACGTCTTTTTCCCTTTGCCAATCACTGCTTTCGTCACGATCTCTTTGTAACTAGCCATATCTATCCCTCCTCAATCTACTTTATGCGTTTGTCTTAAATTTTGTACCAAAAACAAAAAAATTCTGACAATAATATCAGAATTTATATTTCATTTAGTTTTTTCATAAAATAATCATCAAAATAATTTTTTATTTGCTGAAATAACAAATCGAGTTCTTCTTGCAAAGAGATATACTCTACATAAAGAGGAATTTCATACATTTTTTCTTCTAACAATCGTAGTTGTTCTTCCTGTTTTTCTACTTCATCTCTTTGTTTACAATAACTTGCTTTTACCAGTTGTTGTTGACATTTCTTATACGATGAAATTAATGTCATCAATTCTTGATTTTGCTGCATCTTATCCTTTACTTTTTGAAATCGTCGATATTGGTCCAACTGTTTTACGTCGTCCACCAGTTCTTCTATCTTTTCTAACACTTCTTTATTCGTGATAGGTTCCATCTAAACTCCACGTTTTCGCATCTGTCACTTCGACATCTACTATCTTTCCAATCAAACGTTCATCACCTACAAAATTGATCAATTTGTTGGTATCGGTATAACCAAACAGTTGATTTTTCTTTTTGGGTGATTTTCCTTCCACCAATACCGGAACAATCTTTCCAATTAACGATTGATTACTTTTTAAAAAATAGTGATTTACTACTTCGTTTAATTGTTGAAGACGTTCTTGTTTTTCTTTTAAAGAGATAGGATCATCCAATTTCTCAGCCGGTGTTCCTTTTCGTTTCGAAAAAATAAAGGTAAACGCATTATCAAATTGACACTGTTTTGCTAATTGAATGGTTTCTTGAAATTCTTCTTTGGTTTCTCCAGGAAAGCCAACGATAATATCAGTAGAAATGGTGCAGTTTGGCACTTTTTGTTTCAACTTATGAAATAAGTTCAAATATTCTTCTTTGGTATAACGTCTTCCCATCAATCTTAGAATACGATTCGATCCAGATTGTACTGGCAAATGAATACTTGGCATAATGTTCGGATACTTGGCAATGACATCGATCATTTCATCTGTAAAATCCCATGGGTGACTAGTCACAAAACGAATTCTTGGAATATGCGTTTTGGCCACATCTTCTAGTAGTTGGCTCAATCCATAACCATCTTTCAAATCTTTACCGTAAGCATTTACATTTTGTCCCAACAACGTTACTTCCTGATAACCATCTTTCACTAATTGCCGCACTTCTTGCAAAATATCTTCTTTTTTCCTACTTCTTTGTTTTCCTCTGGTATAGGGAACAATACAATAGGTACAAAACTTATCACAACCATAAATAATGTTGACATATGCTTTGTAGTTACTCGCACGATGTGCAGGCATTCCTTCTATTAAGTTTCCTTCTCGACTGAACACTTCGATTTCTAACTGTTGTTTTTTGATGCTTTCTTCCAAGACTTCTGGCAAGTGATGTATATTATGGGTCCCGAAGACAAAATTGATCCATGGATAATCACTCAAAATCTTGTTTACGACACTTTCTTCTTGAGCCATACATCCACATAACCCTACTAGAATATCTTTCTTACTTTCTTTCAAATGTTTGATTCTACCCAACATGCCAAAGGCCTTGTTGTGGGCATTTTCCCGAATCGAACACGTATTTAACAAAATCAAATCAGCCGTTTTATAATCATTTGCTTCCTGAAAACCCATTTCTTCTAATATCGCTTTAATGTTTTCACTATCGTGTTCGTTCATCTGACATCCATAAGTTTTTAAATAATAAGTTCTTCCTGCATACTTAGACGCTAAAGAACGAGGCAATTTGTACTGTTCCTTTTGATAAGCAATGGGATTTCTCGTCTTTGCTTCTTGATAAGTTGGCAATTTCATTTTCTCACATCCATTTCTTTATTAATATATCGAATATTTACTTTTTCTGCAAGAAAAAACAATTCACAAGAATTGTTATTTTGTCAAAGTTGGAGGATCGCTATCTTCGTATGAAAATACTTGATCCACATCTTGCACAGATAAATCGATTACGTTTGGTTCTACCCATTTGACTTCGAATTGATCGATGGTATGATTGGATAAGTGTTTCATACAATCTAGTAGAATTTCTTGCGTTTCCGTTTTTTCTTCTTCAAAATGTTCCATCGAATAAAGTGCATAAGAAAATAATATTTTCTTTTGTACTTCTTCACTCATGTTTTCTTGAATATCAAAATTTTTTCTCGCAAACCGTCCTAGTTGGATATCAAAAATCGTATTCATTACATCGTCTAAAGACGCATAACTTCGTTTGACAGTTACTTCTCGTTTCTTTTCTTCTTGTGGAACATGAAAAATATATTTTAACACATATCGTTCTACCTTCGTCGCTTTTCCACTTTGATATTTTTTTAATACGCGGTCAAACCACTTCGGATCATCTTTTAATACTTGGTAGCAATAGTAACTTTCTTTCTTTTCTTTATCATCAAAAGAAAAATAAGTTGTATAACCATGTAATGTCTTTTCAAACAATTTTTGATCCGTTTGTTTGACTTTTTCTAGTTCATCTAATACTTCTGTAATGGATGTTGGCAAACCTTTCTCATACTGTTCTTTGTTTTGCATGAAAATATCAAAAAACATTGGGTTGTTTTCGCTAAGTTGTAACAACTGTTTTAATATCTTGGCTTCTTTTTGGTCAAATTCAAATATCAACATAATTAAGCAACACTTTCTTCTAACAACAAATTGATGATAGAATCGATATATTCTGATTTATTGGCCAACAACTGTTCTTTGATTGTCTCTAAGTTATAACTAATAAATTGTAATAGTTTTTCCATTCTTGGAAGAAGTTGTTTTTCTTCTAAACTATCTAAAATTACTTCTAAGTTATTTAATTTAGAATATCTTCCATAATGATTACTTTTAATATAGGTATCGTATAAATTTTTAAACGATACTATATCAATGTTAGTAAATCTTGAATCCTCAAGTATTTTAACTGTTGTATAAATGTAATGATCGTTAATAGATTTGTCAAGAATCGTCTCCCCCTTATTGTTCTTGATATTTGGCATAAATTGTTTATTCTTTTTTAATTGATTGATAATTCCTAAAATGTGCACATAATGAATGGGCGCTAAGATGTGAGCAAAGGTATTGCCATCTTGGTTTTGGTGATTGACGTTCCAATCTTTTTGTTTCATATGTTTTAAAACCAAATCATATTGTTTTAGTTTCAACAATTTACTCAACACGTCATCTCCTTGCTCATCACAAGTATTGACACTTACTTTCTTTTTGGTTAGTAATTTATCTACTAATTCCATGTGTCCTTCTTTCATTAGTTCAAAAATCAGGACCGGATCTTCTTCACATGCTTTTATTGCTTTTGTTTCATTATAAAACATTTTAAACACCTCTTATTTCACGTGACAAGTTAGTATTTTACCAAAATTATCGTTTTTTGTCAAATTTTGTCCTTTTTCGCCGTCAAAAAAAGTTAACCTTTTATTAGATTAACTTACTGTTTGGTTTGTATTCTACGTAGTTTTTTATAAAGTTCCATAACGAATAAAACGACGGTAGCCAAGAGGAACAAAACGAAAATTGTAGATAGTGGTACACTTGTCGTTTGTAAAAATTGACTAAGAACAGGAACTTCCATCACGATGATCTGTAATACGATAGCAGCAACAATACTAAAGACGATCAACGGATTGCTTTTTAGAGAAATTTTAAACGTCGATTGTCTTTCGCTACGACAATTTAATACATGGATGTTTTGCATAAATACCATCAAAATCATGATGTGACCACGTGCAACCACTGGATCCATATGTAAAACGTTGATTAAGTAATACCAGACACAAAAGACGATTAGACCAATGGTTAGTCCAGCAACCAACACTTCGCCAAACAATTCGTGGTTAAAAATGGACTCCTTGGGACTTCGTGGTTTTTCCTGCATGATGGACGATTCGCTTTTTTCAAACGACAAAGCAAAATCTTGTAAGCCGTCGGTTACTAAATTGAGCCACAACAATTGAATGGCAACAAGTGGCATTGGTAAATTAAACAAAATAGATAAGATGAAAAACAACACTTCGGCAAGTCCACAAGACAACAGCATATAACTTACTTTACGAATGTTGCTGTAGGCCGTTCTTCCTTCTTTGATTCCAGTTACGATAGAAGAAAAGCGATCATCTAGGACAATCATCGAAGCCGTCTCTTTGGCGACATCTGTTCCACTTCCCATCGCAACACCAATGTTGGCACTCTTTAAGGCCGGTGCATCGTTTACTCCATCGCCAGTTACAGCAATAAACTCCCCTTGTCGTTTGTACGATTCGACAATTTCAAGTTTATTTAAAGGCGTAACTCTCGTAAATACGGTTTTCGTTTTGACAAATTCATCAAATTTTTCTTTGCCCATGGCAAAATATTGATCCACTTCCACACCTGTTGCCACTTCTTCTTTCGATTTTACAATATTTAATTCTTTGGCAATGGTATAAGCAGTCAAAGGGTGATCTCCTGTAATCATCACTACCTTCATTCCTGCTTTATGGCATGAGGCAACTGACTGTTTGGCATCTTTTCGAATTGGATCAATAAAACCAACCATTCCCGTGAATACCAAATTAGGAATATCTTCTTCCCCGTACTCTTCCTTTTCTTGCCAATGCTCTACTTTACCATCGGCTATTGCGATGACTCGATAGCCATCACTTGCCAAACTTTCGTTTTGTTGAGCTAAAAGCGAACTATCTAAAGGAACAACGGTACGCTCTTGCATTTGTTTTGAAAAAGATATTACCTTTTCAAACGATCCCTTTACTGTACAACGTACTTCGTCATCTTGTTTATAAAAAATGGCTGAATACTTTCTTTCTGATTCGTAAGGAATTCTACCTAAGATCATAAATTCTTTGTCGTCTACTTTGGCTTTTTTCCCTAAAGCAAGAAAAGCAGCATCGATCGAATCACCAGTTACTACCCACTTCTGCTTCTTTTTTTCCATCGTTGCTTCATTGTTAAAATAACCAAGTTTTACAAGTGGTAACGCTTCTTGCTCTTCTTTTTGATCTAATGATATAATGTGTCCTTCATCATTGTCACCCGTACCAGTTACATCAAACGAAGCATAAGGCAAGACGATTTTCTTAGCCGTCTGTTCGTTCATCGTCAAAGTACCTGTTTTATCACTAGCAATCACTGTACAACTTCCTAAACTTTCCACGTTGTTTAATTTCTTGACAATTACACGCTTTTTGCCCATTTTGTTAGAAGCCACCGTCAAAGCCATCGTCAAAGCCAGCGGAAGTCCTTCTGGCATAGCAGATACCGAAAGTGCAATGACTGATAAGAATATCGTCTTTCCATCGACTCCTTTGGTAAATAACAAAATAGTCAAGAAAATAGCAATCACGATAACCAACACACTAATTTGTTTGGAAAAACGATTCATCCGAATGGTAAGGGGCGATTTGGTTTCTTTGGTCGTATTGATTTTATCCGCAATCTGTCCAATTTCCGTTTTTAAGCCCGTTTCCACAACGACACAGGTGGCTCTTCCAGTCAAGACCGTCGTTCCCGCAAATACCATATTACTTCTTTCTGATAATGCTACATCACCATCGATGGTTTTATCACGCTTCATGACAGCCGTACTTTCTCCAGTCAATACCGATTCATCTACTTGCAGATTATGACAATCCAAAATACGCATATCGGCGCTAATTTTATCACCAGAATCTAAACAAACAACATCTCCTACTACCAAACGATCGGCTTTTTCTAGTTGCTCTTTACCATCTCGTATCACATTCACTTCTACTTGAATCAAACTAGAAAGTGCTTCAGCGTTCTTTTCAGCTTTCCATTCTTGGAACGTTCCCATCAACAAATCGATCAAAATAATAAATATGATGGCGAAAGCATCGATGTATTCGTGAATGATGAACGAAAACACTACCGTTACAACCAGCAACAAAACAATCGGATCTAACAATTGACGAAAAAAAATTTTGACAATACTATCTTGTTTTTTACGAGGAAGTTCATTTTTGCCATTCTTTTGTAAACGTTCATTGGCTTCCCTTGACGTCAAACCTGTTGTTTTGCTTTGCGTTTTTGCTAAAACTTCTTGCTTCTCTATTTGATACCATTTTTGCAATTTTTACACTTCCTATTCTCTATTATAGTGACATCGTAACATAAAATTGATACATTCACAATAAAAAAGTGAACCATTTTCACTTTGACAGTTTTTCTTTAATCAATTGTTTCATTTTAGGATGCCCTTCACAGTATGTCAATTGCCTTGGAAACAGTTGAAAACGAAAACTATTTCCTCGTATAATTTCTCCATCGACATTACAAACAACAAGATCTTTCGTTTGAATAGAAATGTGATCGCTTTGATACTTATGCACTTTCGAAGATGTTTCGTGCATTCCTTTCGTCAATTTATACAACAGCCCTGGAATCTGCACCTTAGTAAGCGCATCAGCCAAATAGATATCGAACATTCCGTCATCAATTTGAGCATGAGGTGCGATAGGAAATCCACCGCCATAAAATTTACCATTACAAACGGTAAAAATCGTCACATCTTGTTTTTGCAATTGGTTTTCTATGTCATGTGTAATGGTAATGGGGTGATAATGAAAATAACTATATAAAATACTGGCCTTATATACCAAACTAGAGGGAATCGAAAGTTGTTTCATCTTGGTAATGTTGTTCGCTACTTCTGCATCTAGTCCAATCGATGCACTATTTAAAAAATAAGTATCGTTCACTTTTCCTATATCAATCTTATGAATCGGTCTTTCTTCTTGCTTCATCATACGGTAAAAATCGTTTCCACTTCCCGCCGGGATGACGCTCAAATAACCATTTCCTCCTACTAGACCATTGACCACTTCTAAAAGGGTTCCGTCTCCTCCTACACTATATAACACATGATCTTGATTTTTACCAAAAAACCGCGCAATCGAAATGGCTTCTTTCGGTTTCTTAGTAATCACGATTTGATAATCTAATTTGGCTTCTTTACAACACTGTTCGATGGCTGGAACCATCATTTTGGCTTTTCCTTGTGCCGAAGTCGGATTGACAATAAAAATATGTTTCATACTGATCCCCCTTGTTTTTTTATTATAACAAAAAAAGTATGATTTCCATACTTATTTTTGTTTTGGCTTGATTACTTCTATACCACCCATATAGGGTTGTAATACCTTTGGAATCTTCACACTACCATCTTTTTGATAATTATTTTCTAAAATAGCAATTAAAGAACGTGGACTTGCAATGACAGTATTGTTTAAAGTAGCAACAAATTGATTACCCTTGTCCGTTTTCATTCGAATACCCAATCTTCTTGCTTGTGCATCTCCTAAAGTAGAACAACTTCCTACTTCAAAATACTTCTGTTGTCTAGGACTCCACGCTTCTACATCACAAGATTTTACTTTTAAATCAGCAAGATCCCCACTACAACACTCCAAAGTTCTAACTGGAACATCTAAACTACGAAAGAACTCTACTGTAAACTTCCACATTTTATGATACCAATCCATAGCATCTTCTGGTTTACAAAGAACGACCATTTCTTGTTTTTCAAATTGATGAACGCGATAAAGACCTCTTTCTTCCAAACCATGTGCACCTACTTCTTTTCTAAAACAAGGTGAATAAGAAGTAAGTGTAATAGGAAGTTCTTCCTCTTTTAACAATTGTCCTTTGAATTTTCCAATCATAGAATGTTCGCTTGTTCCAATCAAATACAAATCTTCATTTTCAATCTTGTACATCATCGCATCCATTTCAGCAAATGACATAACGCCAGTTACCACATCACTTCTGATCATAAATGGTGGAATACAATACGTAAAACCGTTATTGATCATAAAATCTCTTGCATAGGCAATCGTTGCTTCATGTAATCTGGCAATATCTCCCATCAAATAGTAAAAACCATTTCCAGAAGTACGTCCAGCACTATCCTTATCGAGGCCACCTAACTTTTCACAAATATCGGCATGATATGGAATTTCATAATCTGGTACGATTGGTTCTCCAAACTTCTCGATTTCCACATTTTCCGTATCGTCTTTTCCAATTGGCACACTTTCATCGATCATCTGTGGAATGACCATCATTTTACTTTTCAATTCTTCCATCAATTTTTCTTCTTCTTTTTCAATACTAGATAATTGATCATTAATTTCTACTACTCTTTGTTTTTTTACATTTGCTTCTTCTATCTTCTTTTCCCGAAACAAAACACCTATTTTCTCACTTGTTACATTTCTTTCTTGTCTTAAAGCATCCCCTTTTTGTTTTAAATCTCTGATTTTTTGATCTAATTCTACTACTTCATCTACCAATGGTAATTTTTCATCTTGAAACTTTTTTCTAATATTTTCTTTTACTTGTTCTTTGTTCTCTCTTACAAATTTAATATCTAGCATATTCCTTCTCCTTTATATTAGTTTATCATAGATTTGTTCTTTTGCGTTTAAAAACAACATTTGATCGATCTCTTCATCTGTAAAACGTTTCTTTAACAGTTCTTTTAATTCGTTCGTGATGCTTGCATAGTGAAATAAGTTCCCTTTTCCATACTCCTTATCTACTTCACTTAAAAAGTTCATGTCGTCGGTACTTAATACAATATGACTCGTATCATTCCAGATCTTTTTTACATAACTAATTTGGTCTAAATAAAGTTCTTTTAATTGATCGTCTGTCGCTTCTTTATTTAGTGTCACAAAATTTTTTAATGACATAATTCCAACAAGTCCGCCCACCTTTTTTAAAGCATATAATTGATCATCGCTTAAATTTCTCGATCGATTACAAAGTGCTTTCACATTGGAGTGACTTGCATAACAAACTACTTTTTTTCCTAGCATTTGTTGTTCTTCGATTACTTCGATCATATCATAAAAGGTTTTTTCGTTCGCATGAGATAAATCTATTCCAATGCCAAGGTCAATTGCCTTCCTTAAAAATACCTTTCCTAAATCTGTGAGTCCTTCCTCACTACGATTTCCCGAACCATACTTACTTTTTTCATTCCATGTCAAGATAATCGAACGCAACCCCTCTTGGTACAACTGTTCCAATTCCGCGGTGTCTTTTATATAATCACAACCTTCAATGCTATAAAGAACCAACGTACTGCTCGGTAAATATTTCATACAATGTCTTTTGGTTATTTTGAACATCTTTCGTACGCTCACATTTTCTTGATAGTATCTTTCATGTAATTCTTGTTGCATTTCCTCTTTAGACATAAAATATAAGTTGGCTACTACACCTTTCACATTGTCGTTATGATAACATTGACATTGTTGTTTTGTGGTTTGAAAATTTCCACTTAAGTAATCTTTATATACAATCGATAACAAATCATAATGCATATCAAACATACGATACCCCCTTTCATTATAAAAGAATGATACATAGGAAGCGAAATATTCGCGGTATCATTCTTTTTATACCATTATTTTAAAGAGAATATCTATGATTCCTATATTCGTTTTCATCGTTACGAAAATTTTAATGATAGTTATTTGACGTTTACTGATCTTTTATTTAAATAGTAGTTATTCAGATGGTAGGCAGCATTGATATCATAAGCATTCTGAAGCGGAGTGGAAGCCGATACCAATTGATAGGAAGCATGATAAAGAACATATCCCATCAAAGTGCTGTGTGCGAATTCATAATCACGTTGATCGACTGAATTACGTTGCGTACGCAATTGTTTTAAACGTTCTTTTTGGATTTCTACTTCTTTAGGGTCAAAAATCTGATACTGTTGAAACAACTCTTGCTCTTCGACGATTTGCGAAATGCCATTTTCCAACATCTGCTATAACTGGCCAACTTGATCTTGTTTACATGCATCGACGGTCATCATGATGTAAGCATCTATGTTTCCTAACGACTCATTCCTTCTTTGGTGACGATAATCACTCAATTGAATCATATTGTATAATAACGACTGCACGATTCCATCTTTTCCAAGATTCATGGCCAGGTTTCGCGCATTGTTTTGACTAGTAAAACCGTTGTAGTTGCCTTGACTAATTGCCAAAGCCGTAGCCCAAGCAACATTTTTTTCGGCATTGCTTTTTTGACTCGGTGTATTTTTCCAACGATCTAAAGTGCTTTTTGTTGCTTTCTCAAACTCAACATAGTTTTGCTGCATCATACCAACCTCTCTTCAGCAATATCATACCATAACTTTATTCAAAAAAAAAGGACTATTTTGCTTCGACAATGAGCTTAATAGCCGTTCTTTCTTCTCCATCGATGGTAATGTCTGTAAAGGCAGGAATACAGACTAAATTCTTGCCACTTGGCGCAACAAACCCCCTGGCAATGGCAATGGCCTTAATTGCTTGATTCAGTGCTCCAGCACCTACTGCTTGAATTTCTACACTTCCCTTTTCACGAAAGACATTCGCAAGTGCTCCTGCTACTGAATTGGGATTTGATTTTGACGAAACTTTCAATGTTTCCATAATATTTAATTCCTCTCTTTCTACACTACAGTATATGAAAGTCGTCACGAAATATTATCTAATTTTAAAACTAAAAAAGAAAAAGAGCAACGCTCTTTTAAAAATCTAAAACCTCAATTTCCTCTTCTTGTACAGGTTGCTCTTTGGTTACTTCTTGGGTAGATGGTTCATTTACATTTGCTGCCGGCTCTACCACCGGTTCTGCTTGTGTTTCAGGTTGTGTCGCAACTTCTACTACTGGTGCTGATTCTGTAACTGGCGCAGTTGCTATTTCTTGTTGTGGTGCAACTTCTGGTGCTGGTTGTTCTGGTGTCACCTCTACTGGTTGTACGTTTGCAATATCGTTAATTCCTTGATTTACTGGTGTTTCGACTGGTGCTGGTTTATTTTCTACCGGCACTCCATACTCCATGTGTTGATTTGGTTGAATGACAGGAATCGCTTGTGTCTTATCTAATGGATTGGCTCCTCCATAAATTTGGCGTGGTTGTTCTACCGGTTGAACATTTGGAACAACTGGACTAACTCCACCATAAATAGATACGCCTTCTGCACCTGGTGCTTGCGTAGATTCTACAGTCGGTGTCACAGGGCTTGGCATTTCTGTTACTGGAGGAACAAAATTAGGACTATTGTCAGTTGGTGCTTCTTGAACCGGCTGTACTGGTTCCGTTGGTTGAATCGTAACCGTTGGTTCTGGTACCACTGCTTCTGGTACTACTGGGGTTTCTACAACTGGAGATACTACTTCTGATACTACTTGTTGATTCGTAGCCATTGGCACTGGCTGTGGAGCAGCCGGTTCTACCACTGGTGATACTGGCACTGAATTTTCAACTGGTGCGATAGTTGTATTTGAATTGACACTTTCTGGTGCTGGACTAACCAAGTCAGAAACTTCTTTTTTCTTATTTTTCTTGCTACTACCAGATGTTGCAATAAAAATAATTAAAGCAATCAATAACAATAAAATTCCGCCTGTAATCAACATGCCCGGAATCGTTAAAAACCAATTTAAATCAAAGTTTATCGCTAGTATATGCATGCTTTCATCTCCCTTATTTTATCCTATTCTAATCATATCAAAAAAAGAAATGAATTGCAAACATATTTCCTTCTTTACATATTATTTACAATGTAAATAGTGTCCAATAAGAATCTTTTGATGGAAGAGAGACAATCGTAAGCGGTTCTTTTTTTACTGGATGTAAAAAAGATACTTGATAGGCATGCAAACAAAGAGGAACATCTTCCTTTTCCCCATAGCGCCAGTCTCCACAAAGCGGATGGTTGCGTGATGCAAATTGCACTCTAATTTGATGATGTCTTCCTGTTTCTAAACAAATTTTTACTAAAGATAGATTGTGTGGTTTATTTTCTTCTAAGACCTGATAAGTAAGTCGAGAAAACTTGCCATGCTTGGAATCAGTTACAATGGTATTTCCATTTTCCAGTTTTTGTAAATAATCTTCAAAAACACCTTCTTTGGAAGAAAATGTTCCATGAACGATTGCCAAATATGTTTTTTGAAAACGATGCGTTCTGATTTCTTCGGACATTCTACTTGCTGCTTTACTGGTTTTGGCAAACACCATCACTCCGCTTACTGGGCGATCCAAACGATGTAATAAACCCAAATACACATTCCCTGGTTTCTGATACTTTTGTTTTAAATACTGTTTGGTCATCGTCAATAAATCTAAATCATTCGTCTTATCACCTTGACTTAACACATTACGTGGCTTATTTACCGCAATCAAATGATTGTCTTCATACAATACTTCTAAGTTACTCATTCGATTCATACCTTCCATAAATGCCACATGGCAATACCAAGTCACTATTTTGAATTGGAATTCCTACTTCACCCGAAGTGACGATACCAGAGTACTGTTTTAATACCGTCGTTTTCAACAAGTTAGCCAGTACTTCGCTTGATAAACCTGTAGTATAAGAATTGATTAACACAAACAATGGATGATCGGATAAAATTTTTACACAACTTTCTAATAAACGATTTAGATCTTTTTCGATGTTCCACACTTCCCCATTGCTTCCTCTTCCATAACTAGGTGGATCCATCACGATTGCATCGTATTTATGTCCCCTACGATATTCTCTTTCGACAAATTTTAATACATCATCGACGATATAACGAACTGGCATTTTTTCTAGGCCAGACGCTTTGACATTTTCTTTGGCCCATTCGACCATTCCTTTGGAAGAATCGACATGAACAACACTTGCTCCAGCACTTAGACAAGCCACAGTTGCTCCTCCTGTATACGCAAAAAGATTCAAAACATGAATGGGTCGATTACTTTTCTTGATTTTTTCTCTCATATAGTCCCAATTGGTTGCTTGTTCTGGAAAAAGCCCAGTATGTTTAAAGCCCATTTGTTTGATTTGAAACGTCAAATCTTTATAATGAATCGTCCAACGATCTTTCACTGGTTTACAATTTTCCCAATAGCCACCACCTTTATTACTGCGATGATAAATAGCATCGATTTGTCCTTGATATTTTTTAACTAAGTCTCCATTGTTCCAAATAATTTGTGGATCAGGCCGTAATAAAATGACGTTTCCCCAACGTTCTAATTTTTCCCCATTGCTACAATCGATTAACTCATAATCTTTAAAATCTTTGATCAAGTTCATTTTTATCACCACCACCATTATAAAAAACAATCTCTAAAATCTCAAGTTGCAAGCAACAAAAAAGATAAGATTTACTTATCTATTTGTGCAAAATAATCATATAACTCTCGGGTTTTCTTTTCATCCATGGCAGGAACGTTTGAAAGTGGATAAGGAATATGTAACGTTTCATACTTTTCTTGACCTAATTTATGATAAGGTAAAAATTCTACTTTCTGAACATTTTTTAACGTTTTAATAAACTTTTTTAAATCAGCAATATATTCTAAATTGTCATGAATCCCCGGAACAATCACCTGTCTAATCCACAATGGTTTGTTCATTTTTTGAACAATATTCAAAAATTTTAAACTTTCGTTTATCTTTTGTCCAGTTAATTTCAAATATCCATCTTCACTTAAATGTTTAATATCAAAGATAACCAAATCCACGTACTTTAAAATTTCTTCATAGTTACCATTTCCAACTCCAGCAGTATCTAAAGCAATGTGAATATGATCTTGTTTTAATAGTTTTCCTACTTCGATTAGAAATTCACCTTGTAATAATGGTTCTCCTCCAGAGAAGGTTACACCACCATTTTTGCCAAAGTACGGTTGAAATCGTTTGATTTTTTGATAAAGTTCTTGTGGTGTATAATTGGCTTCTCGCATTTTCCACATCTCAGGATTGTGGCAATATTGACACCGCAACTTGCAACCGTTCATAAAGACAACCGTCCGAATACCTGGTCCATCGACCAAGCCCAAAGATTCAATCGAATCAATACTTCCTTTCATAAGACACCTACTTAGTATGGAAGGTACGAGCGATCACTTCTTCTTGTTGTTTTCTCGTCAAACGATTGAAGTGTACAGCATATCCTGAAACACGAATGGTTAATAGTGGATACTTTTCTGGATGTTCCATCGCATCCACCAACGTTTCACGCATTAGAACATTGACGTTTAAATGATGCGCACCTTGTGAGAAATAACCATCTAAGATAGTAACTAAATTGTCTACTCTTTCTTCTAACGTTTTCCCCAAGGCCTGTGGAACGATGGTAAAAGTATTAGAAATTCCATCACGGCAACAGCCAGCATAATCTAATTTTGCAACCGAATTGAGTGAGGCGATGGCACCTGTATTATCTCTTCCGTGCATTGGATTGGCACCAGGCGCAAAAGGAATTCCTGCTTTTCTTCCGTCTGGTGTTGCTCCCGTTTTTTCACCATACACGACGTTAGACGTGATCGTAAGTACAGATAATGTATGTTTGGCATCGCGATAAACTGGATATTTTTTGAGTTCTTGATAGAAATATTCTAGTACTTCTTTGGCAATGTTGTCGACACGATCATCATCGTTTCCATACTTTGGAAAATCGCCTTCTATTTCAAAATCGATCGTAATTCCTTCTTCGTTACGAATTGGCTTCACTTTGGCATACTTGATCGCTGATAAGGAATCTGCTACCACGGAAAGTCCTGCAACGCCAAAGGCCATCAAACGTTCTACTTTGGTATCGTGTAACGCCATCTGCCCTCTTTCATAAGCATACTTATCGTGCATATAATGAATGATGTTCATCGTATTGACGTAAAGTTCGGCAACTTTTGATAACATGTTGTGATAAGCAGCAAGCACTTTATCGTAATTCAAGATTTCATCTTCCATCTTTGGAATATTCTCAACTACTTTTAAGTTTTTCACCTCATCTACTCCACCATTAATGGAATAAAGAAGGGCTTTGGCTAAATTGCATCGCGCACCAAAAAACTGCATTTGCTTTCCTACTTTCATTGCAGAAACACAGCAAGCAATAGCATAATCATCTCCATACAATGGACGCATAATGTCATCGTTTTCGTATTGAATCGAATCTGTTTTAATCGACATTTTTGCGCAATATCTTTTAAAGTTTTCTGGTAATTTTTCTGACCACAAAACCGTCATGTTTGGTTCAGGTGCTGGATTTAAATTGGTTAAACTATGCAAAATACGATAAGAAGTTTTGGTCACCATTGGTCGATCGTCTTCCCCTACACCACCAATACTTGCCGTTACCCAGGTAGGATCACCTGAAAACAACTCATCGTACTCTGGCGTTCTCAAATGTCTTACGATTCGTAATTTAATAATAAATTGATCCAACAATTCTTGAACTTCTTTTTCTGTTAAAATACCTTCTTGTAAATCTCGTTCAATATAAATATCGAAGAATGCATCCACCCTTCCCAAACTCATCGCAGCACCGTTGTTTTCTTTGACAGATGCCAAATAACCAAAATACGTCCACTGAATGGCTTCTTTGGCATTGGTCGCCGGGCGAGAAATATCAAATCCATATTTTAGTGCCATCTCTTTCATTTCATCGAGTGCTCTTATTTGTTCGGTTACTTCTTCACGTAAGCGAATGGTCTCATCAAGCATCACTCCTTGAATTTGATCCAAATCTTTTTGCTTTTCTTCTTGTAAATAATCGATTCCATATAGAGCAATTCTACGATAGTCACCAATGATTCTACCACGACCATAAGCATCTGGAAGTCCTGTTAACAACCCGACCTTTCGAGCCAATCGCATTTCTTTGGTATAGGCATCAAATACACCTTGATTATGCGTTTTACGATATAAATTAAAGTAATGGTCAATGTCTTTATTTAAAGTATAGTGATATGCAGCAAGCGAATTATAGACCATACGAATTCCACCAAATGGATTGACAATTCGCTTTAATGGGGCATCCGTTTGTAGTCCAACAATCACTTCATTGTCACGATCGATGTATCCAGCATCGTAACTGTTAATTCCCGATACATGATCGACATCAATATCCAAAACTCCTTTTTTTAACTCTTCTTTTAACAACTCTTCACAACGGGACCAAACACGTTCTGTCTTATCCGAAATCGACTCTAAAAACGATTCGTCCCCTTCGTATCCTTTATAATTTTGTTGAATAAAATCTTCAACATCTATCCCTTTGTTCCATTTTCCTTCTTTAAATTTTTTCCATGCTTCTTTCATCTACATCATCTCCTTTGTTATTATACCACGAAAAATAATTTTCTAATAATAACTCTTAAGTATTTGACAGATTTTCTTCTTTATTTGTCGAACAACTTTTTCTTATTACAACATACAATAGTATCGGAGGAGATACTATGAATTTTATTGCCCAAGGAGGAATTACTTCTAAAAACGTTCCAAGTAGTAGTAAAGATGCTTTTTTGCTTGCTTTACATACCAATTACATTCAGGGAATTGCCGTAAATGTTCATCTATCCAAAGATGACAAAGTAGTCATATGTAAGCAAAACTTTTTAAATCACATTAGCAATGGTCACGGAAGAATCAAGAATCATACGCTTGAGCATTTAAAACGAATCAATTTTGGAAATAAAATAAAAAGACAGGACATTGCTACCTTAGAAGAAATTTTGGCCCTTTTTCAAAATAGTACCAAACTTTTGATCATTCATCTAACAGATGAAAAAAATCCAGAACGAAACAAACGATTGATGGACGAAATGGTTTCTTGTATTAAAAAATATCCAAATATCAATTTGTATATCAAAAGTAAAAATTTAGATATGATTCTTTATTTGAACAAATTAAATATTAAAGCCAAAATTGGACTTTGTCTTAGTCAAGAGAATCTATCAAATGTGCCATCAACATTGGATTTTTACTCTATTCAAGCAACAAATGTCTCAACTTCTTTTATTAATAAAGCACTACAAAACCATCAATTCATCTTATTGGAAAACATTACTTCTAAAGAACAGTTATCTACCATCCATAATGAATTAGAACCAATGACTGAAAATATTTTTATTATTACAGAGCAAATTTTTCCGTTGGTTTCCTTCTATTTAAATCACTTTAACCCTTCTTAACCATTCCTTTCTATAAATAGAAAGGATTTTTTATAAAAAGGTTGGACTTTTTGAAAACTTATGATATAATTAATTCATGCCTGCGTGGTGGAATGGTAGACGCGTTGGACTCAAAATCCAATGGTAGCGATACCGTGTCGGTTCAAGTCCGACCGCAGGCACCAAATTGATAATTACTCGAACTTATGAGTTTATATAGAAGACTTGAAAAAAGTTTTTTTTTATGTTATCATGAATATGCAAAGGAAATTTGCATAAAATAAAAAGGGAACATTCAGTTTCGTCAAGTTGAATGTCTACCTAATAAATTGCCTTATGGCACTTATTCATCGACACTTATTCTAGCGAATGAGTGTCATTTTTTTATTACTACTATCATAATGATAAGGAGAAATAAAATGATAGCAATGAGCTTAAGAACTTTTATAATAAAAGTCTTAGTTTTCATCTTTATCAAACCTCCTCTCTATAAAGATCAGAGGTAGACACTCAACAACTGATATTCCCTATAAAAAGTATACTATTGAATATATTAAAAAACAAGCGAACAAGTATTATTTTGATAGATCTTTAAAAATGTGTGTTATAGTTTTAGTAGGGTTGGTTCTTATATTAAATTTTTAAAAAGTTGTAAATATCTTTACTATAGGCACTACTTTAGAAATCTATTCAAACTTTTAATATACGAAATCAATCAATAGATTGATTTTTTTGTATTTAACAAACGATCACAAGAAAGTTAAGTATCTATGATCATTATATCAATTTGAAATTGGAATATAACATTGAAACACGATACTGTTTGTTTTTATATGTTTTAAATAAAAGTAATTTAAAATTTATGAATCTGCATTTTTTAAATGATATCTTTTTAATTTCTCAGTTAACATATTTAACACTTTAAAAAACTATATTACTTAAAATTTTGTAATATAGTTTTCTTAATTTATATAGAAAGCTTTTTGTAAATCAATGTTAAAATAATGAGAATTAAACTTTTCTTTACAAATGCATTGGTTATTTTTATACACCAAAAGGATATTATCTTCTTCGTTAAGTTTTATTTCGTAATTTTCAATACTATTACTATTAACCATTATTGCATTTTTAGGTAAAAATTTTTGTAAATGATAGCCATCAGTGTCTATTCCTAAATCAAATTGTTCACAAAAATTTTCTCCAATCGCATATGCAAACGTTTCACCATCACCAAAGCCACCATTGCCAGAAGAATGATAAACTAGTATTAAATCACTATTATTCATTAAATATTTATCCTTGAAAACATTCACCGAAAGAAACAATGCCGGCAACGTTATGAGCAATATCATAATCATAGTTGTACTTTTCTTTTGCTTTGTATATATCTGTAATTTTTTAACTTTTATTCTGGTTAAAACAATTGATATTATGTATAAAACAACTGAAATAAATACCAAACAGTATATAAACCACATTTCAAGGCCCCTTGGTATATATAAAATATCTGCTATATAAATATTTATAAATAAATACGCCATATATATCATATCAAGCCAAATAATATTTTTACAAATATTTCCATCTTTATTTTTTATAGAATATATCAATGTGGGTATTGAAAATAAACTAAGTAATATTGCTATACAATAAATACAATGTTTTATCAACATAATTATCCTCCGTGTCTGCTATTTACTTAATAGTTTTATCAATATCTTTTCTTATCTATATAAATTATATAATTTTTTTAATATATTGTCGAATAAAAATGAGTAAAATTTATTTTTGTACTTGTATCACTACAAAATAATTTTTACCAATGGATAATTTGGATATACTATTTTGTAAAAATATGTTATGATTAATTTATAATAAAGAAGGAGGAAAAACATGAATCAAAATGACCAAAACGTCAATAATTCAACCAATGATATGGCTCAAAATTCGATCAATAATGGAGGAAATAACACTCCAAATAATCAACAACCAAGAAAAATGAAAACAAGTTATTTGGTACTAATTGGTGTTGGTGTTGGTGTCTTTTTGCTAATAGTTATTTTTGGTGCTATTTTTGTATTTCATTTTTTTGACAAAACAAAAGATGCTGTCGAAGATACTGCTAACAAAACACAAGATCAGGCCAATGAAATTATCGATGATGCAACTGACTTGATCGACTCTATTATTGATCAAGGAACGAATGACGACAATCAAACTGACACCACTGAATCAGAAAAAAAGGCCCATAATGCTATTTTTGAGTTGTATGAAGGTACACAATCTGGTTCAGCCATCAGCATTTTATTACAACAAATTGCACTTAACAATCAAGCCAAGAACGATCAGGCCATTACCGTTATTTTCGATGCTACTACAACCAACGATAGCGATCGAATCACAGAATTAAAACAAAACGTAGACAGCAGTAAAACCTATGAAGTATCGTTTGACTATGACAGCGATGGCTTTATTAGCAAAGTGACGATTCAATAAACTAAAAAATCAATCATGAAACATATCAAAAAGGACAAAGCTATACATCTTTGTCCTTTTTTATTAAACCATTTGGTGTTAAAAGATATAAATCATCTATAACTTCTGCAATATATCTACGATCATGCGAAGCACTGATAATGGTTCCTTGATATTCTTTTAATACTCTTCTAATTACTGGATTAGATAAGGGACTAACGTTTCTTGTCGGCTCATCTAATAACAGTACATTGCATTTATCTAATACTAATTTTATAAGAAGTAACTTGGCCTTTGTACCATTACTTAATTGGTTTATTTTTCCTACCATTTCTTCTTTTGTAAATTTCATGTTCCCCAAATACATTCTGGCTTTCGTGATATCTTCTTTTTTCTTGTTCGGACAAATAAAATCTAAAACACGATCCTCATCATTTAAAACATCAGCATAGTTTTGAGGCATGTATCCTACTTTGATATCGTTTCTATGATTTAATTGACTCCAAATTTGTTTTAATAACGTCGACTTCCCCACTCCGTTTTTTCCGATAATACAAATATGTTTATTTCCTATTACCGACAATACAATATTTCGCGATAAACACTTAGAGTTTATCACTAGTTGAGGAATGTTTAAATCAATAATTTTTTTTGTTCTAGGAATGGTTATCGATTCAAAAAAGAAATGGATTTCTTCTTCAACATCTGGTAAATCAACCAATTCTACATTGTTTAGTTTCTTTTCTTGTGCTTTTAATGAATGCATTTTTTTCTTTAACAATCTAGCACCATGTGGATCACTTCTCGAAATAGTATTTTGTTGATATTCTACTTTTTGTGTAATTTGTCTTAACTTTTCTTGTTTTTGTTGAAATTTTCTTCTTTCTTGACCCGCTATTTGTCTTTGTCTTTCTATGGCACCATATCTTTTGGTTATATAAGTATCGTAATCGATTTTTAACAAAGTGTTTCTGCAATCAGTTTTATGTTTAATTTGCTCTAAATGCAAAATCATGTTTGCTGTACGAGCCAACAGTGTTTCATCGTGAGAAACATATAAAATCGGTTTAGTGGTATGATTAATAAATTGTTCTAACCACTTTAATGTTTCTATATCTAAATCATTGGTAGGTTCGTCTAAAAATAAAATGTCATACTCCTCTAACAAAAGTTTTAAAATTCCAATTTTGACTTTCTCTCCACCTGATAAATTATCGATCGTTCGCTCTAATATTTCATCATTTAAATGCATCCAATCTAAATATCGATAAAAACGGTTCCTTTTATTATAATAATCCACATTGTTTAAAAATAAAAATTCTAAGACTTTTTTGGGTAAATTTTCTTTACTGATCGATTGTTCTAAATAACCAATGCGATTTTCTTTCATATTGATCTTGCCTTCTACTTTCGCATATGAACAAATACCAAGTATCGCTTTTAGCAATGTAGATTTGCCATTACCTTCTTCGCCAATTACTGCTAATTTATCATTTTTATTTAAAATAAATGATAAATGTTTTACCAACTGTTTGCCCAAAATAGATATACTAAGATCTTTTACTTCTAACATTTTTTCCCTCCTTTGTAAATAGGATCAAAGTTTCTCTTGTTTCATTATTCTCATTTTCTCACCTCCAAAGAAAAACACATTCTATCATCACGTAATAGAAAGTGCCGTCTTTAAATAAAATTAATATGCAATCAATCTAAAACATAATATTTCAAAATTTATGCCAAAAATTCTTTCTGATCATCATATTTCATTCTTCTTTCTTAGTATACACTATTCGCTTTTATCTTCTTGATATTTTGATTGATACAAATCAATTTCCGTCTCTTCGTTTGTAATATCATGAAATTCTTCTAACTTTGGTAAATCTTCTATCGTTGCAAGGCCAAAATAATCTAAAAATTCACTAGTCGTTTTATAAAGAATCGGTCTACCTGGCAACGTAGTGCTTCTTCCTAATTCTTTGATAAATCCCTTGGCTACTAGTTTCCGAATCATTTGGGCACTCGATACTCCCCTAATCTCATCTACTTGTAATCTAGTTACTGGTTCGTTGTAGGCAATAATTGCTAAAGTTTCTAGTGCTGATTGACTCAAGATGTTGCTTTCGGGATTTTCGATCAATTTTTGATAATATATTCGATGTTCTTTCTTAGTCGTCAATTTGAAAGCATTTCCTAAAAAGTCAATACGAATTCCTCTTTTATCACTTTCGTATTCCTTTCTTAATGAACTAAGAAGTTCTTTGGCTTCTTCTTCTGTTAATTCTAAAATATCTTCTATTTGAGAAAGTGTTAACCCATCTTCTCCTACTACAAATAATAATCCTTCTAGTACTGCTTGTTGGTTCATTCTGCCACCTCACATATGATTTCTTCAAAATTGTTTTCTTGAATTAAGTGTAATTCTCCTGCTTTTGCCATTTCTAGAATCGTCAAAAAAGTAACCACCACATATTCTTTGGTGACAATATCAAACAAATCGAAAAAAGATACTTTTTTTTGCGTCTGTAATAACTGTTTGATATCTCTTCTTCTTTCTTCTACAGAAATTTCTTTGGTCGTCACTTTGGTATGTAATGGTTGACTTTCTTTTTGGCGCATCATAAATTTTTGAAATGCGTCCATCAAATCATCCAAGGAAACCGACTTAGTAACGGTTGTGGTTTGATCGATGTATTCTTGTAAACTCTCACTACTTTTGGTATAGATTTCTTTACGCAATGTCTCTTTTTCTTTGAGTGTTTTAGTAATTTCTTGATATTGTTGATACTCTATGAGACGATGAATCAAATTTTCTTTGGGGTCTTCTTCCTCTTCTTCTATTTCTTCTTGCCGTTTTGGTAGTAATAATCTCGATTTTATTTCTATTAATTCTGAAGCCATTACCAAATAACTACTGGCTACTGTTAAATTCATTTTTTCCCATTTTTCAATATAAGCAAGGTATTGATTGGCAATTTGTTCGACTTGAATATCAAAAATGTTCATTTTGCTTTCTTTAATTAAATGCAAAAGCAAGTCAAGTGGTCCTGAAAAATCTTCTACCATAAATTCCATCTTCATCGTATCACATCCAAAATTCTATTTTTATTATATCATAAAGCGATTTCCTATGATATAATTTTTTTGGTGTGATGTGATGAAACGATTTACGATGATTGATGAACCATTTGTTTGTGAACATTGTGGTAGAAAAATTGAACCCTTAGGATATACAGCAAGAGATCATTGTCCCTATTGTCTATATTCCAAACATGTTGATATTTTACCAGGAGATCGAAGCAATCCTTGTAAAGGACTATTACAACCAATTGGAATTGAAAAGTTTAAAAATACCTATAAAATTATCTATCGTTGTGAAAGATGTAAACAACTTCATAAAAACATTATGGCACAGGATGATGATATGGATCTCATTATTGAGTTATCGAAAGAAAATTAATCTATCAAAAAAACATTGCTTTATGTTGCAATGTTTTTTATCATTTATAGATTTCCTGTTTGCCTTAAAATGGAATATAAATTATAAAATTTACCATCATTTTTTTGAGCATAAGTGGTACGGCCACTACTTCCATCACTATATGATTCTGAACCATACAAGAACTTAATGACTCCCGTTACTTCTGGTATCGCTCCAAAAGACCTTAGTTGTTCTGAATTTTCTTGTAACGATTTAAGTAATGGCGTATATTCTACAGTACCATCTTCCATTAGATAAAGTAAAGCTTCTTGCCCTGCTGCTTGTCCAAACTCGCCTACTGCAACATCCACAATCTCCTTAGAAAAATTATTGATTGTATAGTTTTTGATCCCAATTCCAGTCAATCCTGCAATTGTGTATCTCGAAGGATTAATGGTCACTACTACTTCTTTGTTATTATTTTGAATGGTCATAAAAATCCCTAAACTATTATTTGACGACGTACCAATACTATAAACTGTATCATTAGAACCATTAATACAATTATTAGAATCAAATATTAAGGACGGCTGATCATCAATGGTATCTTCCTTATCATCTATCACTGCACCATCGGATACATCTTTATCATTGGTTTCCGTCGATTCCTGCTTTCCAAATACTCCTTTATCATATGCAATATAACCAATCAACGCAATAACAATCACTACTAATACTGTTATCAATATAACAAATCCCGTATTATTTTTTTTATTTTCCATTTTTCCACCTCTACTTCCCTTATTATAATTTAATTCTATTAAAAATTATTTTTAATGTCAATATATTTCCCGTTGTTAATTTGAAACATCAAAACGAAGAAAAGGTTAAAAAATATATTAAAAAGTTCACAATACTTGTGAACTTTTAATCTTTTGGTTTAAATAGTAAAGCAAAGAAAAAAGTAAATACGATGGCTGAAGTGATACCAGAAGCCGTTAAGTCAAACATTCCCATGACCAGACCAATGAAACCAAAGTCGGCTGCTTTTTCTAGTGCTCCATGAATTAACAAATGACCGAAACTAGTAATTGGTACTAAGGCACCTCCACCAACATGGGCAATAATTTTGTCATAGATACTAAAGGTATCTAAAAAGGCACCACAAATTACAAAAATGCTGGTAATATGACCTGGTGTTAATTTGGTATTGTCTAAAATAATCTGTCCGATCAAGCAGACAAAGCCCGCAAATAGAAAGGAATACAAATAGATCATTCTACCACCTCCAAACTAACTGCATGAGCAATACTTAAAATATTTTCTTTTTGATAGACGAAGGTAGGACTAAAGAGTGCTCCTGTTGCAACCCAAAGAACTCTTTTTAACTTTTTTTGTTCCATCAATTTGATAATATGACTACAGTTTACTAAAGCACTACAAACAGGGCCACTACCTCCTGCCATCACTTCTTTTTGTTCTTCTAGATCATATAGCATCGTTCCACAATCATCGTAGTTGTTGGAAATATCTATTCCATACTCTGTTTTCATATAATCAATTAAAATTTCTTTTCCATATACCCCTAGGTCTCCTGTTACAATCAAATCATAATCTGTTACTTGACGTTTTAAATCCGTTAAATGACGATAAATGGTATCGGCTGCTCCCGGTGCCATAACAGCACCCATGTTGTAAGGATCTTGTTGGGCCATATCGATCGGACGACCAATGGTAGAACTTTCTACTCTTACTTTACTTTTTTCATTCGATAAATACAAACATGCGCCTCCTGTTGCTGTAAATGTCGCTGTTTTGGGTTTTGGTGCGCCATATTCTGTAGGATTACGAAACTGCTTTTCACTAGACATGTTGTGAGAACTAGTTGCCGTAATACAATTTTTTATCTTTCCACTATCGATCAAACTTGCCCCAATGATCATTCCTTCGGTACTTGTCGCACAAGCACTATATATTCCTAAAAAAGGAAGATTCAATTCCTCGATTGCATAACTGGAAGAAGTAATTTGATTAAGCAAATCCCCAGCAATAGCCAAATCGATTTCTTCCTTTTTTTTGTTCGCTTTTTTTAACAAAATATCAATACTTTCTTTTAATAGTTGTACTTCGGCTGTTTCCCAACTTTTTTCGCCATTATATAAATCTTCGTACGTTTTATCAAATAATTTTCCAAGAGGTCCTTTGGCCTCATAAGGTCCTGCTACAGTACTTGTCGCATTAATGTACACGTTATCATATTGAAATGTCATATTCTACCCTCCCATAATGAGTAACCGCAAAAGTCCAAAGAACCATGCTGATACAACTCCATACAAAATTACAGAACCGGCTAATTTAAAGATGTTGCTACCAAGTCCAAAAATAGGTCCTTCTTTGCGATATTCCATTCCAGCACTCGTCATAGAATGTGCAAAACCCGTAATGGGAATTAACAAACCACATTTCGCAAACGTAACCCACTTGTCAAAAAAGCCCAATGCTGTAAATAAAGATGCAAAAAAGATAAGAGTTACAATCATAAAAACCGAAGCATCCTGCGTCGAAATATCCAAATTATAAGAATAAAATTCAATGAGCAATTGTCCAATCACACCCACAATTCCTCCAGTAACAAAAGCAATAAAAGCGTTTTGTGCCCTTGTTTCTGTCGGTTTATGTTGACTCACTAAGTTTTCATATACTTTTTTTTCCATATCATCACCTATATTTATTATGAAAACAAAGCAATTTTTTTATACAAAAAAAGATAAAATCACTTTTATCTTTATGCACATAATTTATCTTTTAATTTTGTTAGAATTTTATTTTCTTTTCGTGATACTTGTACTTGACTCATTCCTAACCTTTCGGACGTTTCCTGCTGCGTCATTTCTTCAAAATAACGCGATGCAATCAACTGTTGTTCTTCTTTAGTCAATGTTTTAATCTGATCTTTTAAATCCATGATATTAGCATTGTATTGTTTTTCTTCTTGACGAATCGAATCGTATAAGTTTAATTCTTTGCCTTCGTCCGTTAGACAAAAATCTAAACTACGGACAAAATCTGTCGCACTTCTTGCTTCCATGATCTTACTCTCATCGATTTCCAAAAATAAAGCAAGTTCGCTATCCGTTGGTATCCGCATCAATTTTTGACTTAATACTTCTTTGGCTTTTTCGATCGATTTATTTAGTTTCAACAAATCTTTGCTTACTTTGATACTCTTATCCTCTCTAATATACTTAGATACTTCCCCTACAATATAAGAAAAAGCATAGGTCGAAAACTTTGCTTGATATTTCGGATCAAAATGTCGATAAGCGTTCATTAAACCAATCATACCAACTTGATATAAATCTTCTTTATCATAGAAGTGTTCATATTTTTTGATAATTGAATAAACCAATTTTTCATACTCCATCATGATTTCTGCTTCTTTTTCGTTCATATTATCCTCTCCTAAATTTGCAACATTTGAAAAACGCCTAATTCACTACTACTTTGATAAACATCTTCAAACACGGTTCTCATTCCTTCACTTTTTACCCCACATAACACTAAATTTCCTTGAAAAGAAACGATTTGATGATAATTTTCTCTAATGGTGTCAATTCCTTCCTGTGTAATTTCTTCTAACCCTTCCAAATTAAAGGTAAAGTATTTAATTCCTTTTTTTTGTACGAAATCATTTACTTGATCGGCTAGTTTCTTTGATGTTGCTGCATTTAAAATTCCATTTAAGCGAATAAACAAGATTCCTTTTCTAAACTCCATATTCATTTCTAACATATTTCCACCTCGCACATTAAATATAGAATATCTTTTTTTGAAAATATACCAATTCGACAAAGTATGTCATTTTTTTCTTTCGACAATTTGTTGTAAACTGTAAACTATCAAAAAGATTCCTAGTCCTAACAACAGCGATAACAAAATATTTTTCCACGTAAACCACTGCGACAGTTTTTTAATCAAAGAGACAGCTTCTTTTTTGTCCGTTCCTTCTTTTTTATTTTCTTTGGATAATTTTAGTTGAATAGATATCGGCATCGATTGCTCTTCGTAGACAAGATGAGCGGTATAAGTTCCGTTCTTGTTCCAATCAATATTATGAGAAAAATGTAACTTCTCGAGGGGGACAGTAGAAGATACGATTAAATCTTGTACTGTCAAATTCGGTTTTGTTAAAGTGATGACATCGTGTGTTACAATTTGATCTCTTGTTCTTTTATAATAAAGATTGATACTTTGACTTTCATCTTGTCGATAATTTTTTACACTTCCATAATAACCATCTAAATAGTTTCGTCTCATACGATAGTATTTGTAATATGTATCTTGATAACGATAATACGTAATAGGGTCCAGTACATGTACCATATCATTTTCTTCTAAGGAAACGTCGCTTTCTAAAATAAGATCATCCCACTGTGGATAAGAAATGTATTCTTTTAACGCAATCGAATCCACATACTTGCTTTGATCAGGATCTATCCAATAGGTATGAAACACTTCTATGTATGGTTTTGTATCGTTCGTTTCTGTTCCCAGCTTAAATTGAATGGGACTAGTATTTTGAAAATCAGAAAGATAAACATTACAGGTCAAATCAATTGGACTATACTCTTTGGGTAATTGAATCGTTAAAACACTATTTTTCGATAAGAAAAAAGAAGTTTCATTCAAAATACCATTTCCAACTTGGAAAAGAAGATCACTATTACAATTTTCGCATTGAAATTGTACTGGGATCTTTTTTCCTTGATGTAATACTTCGATTTCAGAAAGATACAATTTGTTCTTTGGTCCGTCAATATCGTAAAGTACTAGCGTCGAAATTTTCTTTAACTCCTGATATGGATACGTAATCTTAGTTTCGATCAAACGATCTTGTTTGGATACTGGCATCTCTTTAGACCAAATAGAAAATGGTTGTACTTGTTTTTCAGTACTTTGGTACGGATAGTCCAAAGGATTTTCACCGACAGCATAATACTTTTCCGTATATTCTTTTTCTTCTTGATACATTTTGTATTTTTGAATCACTTTTCCTTGCTGCAATGGAGTATCGAAAACTAAAGTATCTGTTTCTTGCCATGGTCCATAATCTGTATAGTAGGTCTTAGCATGCACCACTTGAGGAAGCAAACAAGTTATGAGTAACAGAAAGACAAATAATTTTTTCAACTTATCACCTCAATATCATTATTTGCCAAACAACTTGTTTTTCTGCACAAAAAAATCACTTTAAAATCGTGATTTTCCCTGTTACAACATCTTCTAAATTTTTTAACAACAATCGTAAAAAGCCACTTTTTTCTACATTTTCTTGTACTGTTAAATCCACTTCTTGAATCACCTTGTCACCATCTACTACTTGGGCTTTTCCTACCACATCTCCTACTTTGATCGGAAGTTTTACCTCATTTAAGTTAAGTTTCAATTCATAGTTTTTATCGTCATCCGTTTTTTTATTTAAAATGCTGATATCTTGTACTGGAACTACGTTTACTTTTTCTTTGGTGGCTTTCTCTAATTTAATTTCTCCAACTACTTCATTTTGTTTTTTTAAATTGGTCACTTTATACGTAGTGTAACCATAATCTAATAGATCCATCGTTTCACTGTTGCGAACTTTACTATCCTGTTCTCCTAACACGATGGCAATCAGACGCATACCATCTTTTTTGGCTGTGGCTGCCAAACAATATAGTGCATTGTCTGTGTGTCCTGTTTTGAGGCCATCTGCTCCTTCATAGAAACGAATTAAACGATTGGTATTGACCAACCAAAATTTGTTCGGAGTATCGGTTCTTAAATAATCTTCATAGATACTCGAAAAATCTGAGATTTCTTCATGTTTCAATAGTTCTTTGGCAATCATAGCCAAATCGTAAGCCGTAGAATAATGCCCTTCCTCATCTAACCCGGTACAGTTTTTAAAGACCGTATTTTTAAGTCCCCACTCTTTCACTTTATCATTCATCATCTTTACAAAATCCGCTTCACTTCCAGCAATATGTTCTGCCATCGCTACCGTTGCATCATTGGCACTAGCAATAGATATTCCCTTCATCATGTCTTTTACCGTCATTACTTCCCCTGTTGCCAAATAAATCTGACTTCCGCCCATATCTGAAGCATTTTGACTAGCCGTCACCTTGTCGTCCCACTTCAATTTTCCTTGTTCAATCTGTTCTAAGATGATGGTTTGGGCAACCATCTTGGTAAGAGACGCCATCGGTAACTTTTCTTCTTTGTTTTTTTCAAACAAAATCGTCCCTGTCGCAGCATCGATCAAAATACCACTTTTAGCATTCGGAATTAATGTACTATCTTCGGCTTTTACAGGTATCCAACTCACACACAATCCCGTTATCAAAAGAATTAGAATCCACTTCCTCATCATATCACTCCTAGTTTCATTATTATGTTTAAAAGTGTCCAACTATGAATAAGATTCGTTTTTTTTCGTCATAAAAAGTATATTTTGTGATACGATTATAATGATGAAAGGAGTATTTTATGAAGAAAAAAAAGAAGAAAACATGGATACCTTTTCTTGTGATTCTTTTATTGATTGGAGGTGGAATTATTTTTTGGATATTGAATCAAAAACAACCAACTACAAATAATGATGATACCAAACAACCAAATGACTCTAGTAGTCCTTATTCCAAAGAAGAACAAGAAAAGTTAGGTCAATTAGACAATGCACAAGAAAAACTAGATTATTTTAACATGGACTATCTCGATCGCTATTTGGCATATCAAGAACAAAATCCTACTCTTGCAATAGAAGATGTTATAACAAGGGTAAACATTGGTCTGGATCAGCCATACTATACCAATACGAAAGAAAGTCCTTACTTAAACCAAATTTATCTTTTAAGTAACAAATATTTGTTTATGCCATCTGATTATGTACCCGATGGACTAGAAGCCATTTCGAGCGATTGCGCAAGAAGTGGTATGCAACTAGTAAGTGAAGCAAGACAACAATTTGAAGCGCTTTGTAAACAAGCAAAAGAAGATGGATATACCATTCGTGCGATGTCTAGTTATCGTAGTTACGACTATCAAGACAATTTGTATCAACGTTATGTCGCACAAGATGGTGTCGAAGAAGCTGATACTTATTCTGCTCGTCCTGGTTTTTCTGAGCATCAAACAGGCCTTGTCGTCGATGTCGACAACAACAAAATCGATTACACCGACTTTGAACAAACAGACGAATTTGAGTGGATGCAAGATCATGCGCACGAATTTGGCTTCATTTTAAGATATCCGAAAGGAAAAGAAGACATCACAGGATACACTTACGAAGCATGGCATTATCGTTATGTTGGAGAAGATATTGCAACTTACATTCACGAACACGATATTACGTTTGATGAGTATTACGTTCGCTTTATCGAAAATAAAAAGTAAAAAATCGACAACTGTCTTTGGTTGTCGACTTTTTTTATTTCTAATTTTGCTTTTCAATAGTAAAACATTCTAATACCCAATCGGGAACTGGATTTTTTCCTAAATACAACGTGCATAAAGTATCTCCCACTTCCACTGGATCTCCTAGTTTTTTCTTTAAGAGAATTCCAACTTTAGGATCTATGACATCATCTTTCGTCTTTCTTCCAGCACCAAGTTCCACCGATAATTCACCAACTTTTAACGCATCAATTGCAACAAGTATACCTGATTCTTCTGCGACGATATCCTGTTTTTCTTTGCTGATTTCTAATTTCGATAAATCCCCATGTTGATACTTTACAAATTCCAAAAACTTTTGATAACCCTTTTGTGATTCTAGTGCCTCTACAACTTGTTGTTTGGCTTGCGGCAAAGAAATTTCTTGTCCCATACTGACCATATTACTTGCTAATTCGATGCATAGTTCAAATAAAAGATTGTGTTCTTCATTTTTTAAAATACGAACCGCTTCCACTACTTCCAAACTATTTCCAATAGAGTTACCAAGTGGTGTATTCATATCCGTGATCAGTGTTCGTACTTCTTTGTGATAGTGATCTCCTATTTTTTGCATAATATTTGCCAATTCTTGGGCTTCTTCTTTGGTGGGCATCAAAGCCCCTTTTCCAAATTTGACATCCAACAAAATTTTGTCAGCACCACTTGCTATTTTTTTGCTCATGACACTGGACGCAATCAAAGGAATCGATTGTACCGTTGCCGTCACATCACGTAAAGCATAAATCTTTTTATCCATAGGTGCTAAGTTGGCTGTTTGGGCTGTCACGACCATGTTGATTTCTTCGGCCTGTTTTAAAAATTCTTCTTCACTTAAGTCGGTACGGAAACCAGGAATACTTTCTAATTTATCAATGGTACCACCCGTATGTCCTAAACCACGACCACTCATCTTGACGAACGGAACGTTACAAGATGCGACCAATGGTCCAATAATCATCGTTGTCTTATCTCCTACTCCTCCAGTGGAATGTTTGTCTACTTTAATTCCAGCAATATCCGATAAATCTAGTTGATCACCACTTTGAATAAACAAATCGGTAAGATCAAAAATTTCTTGTTCTGTCATTCCTTTAATACAAATAGCCATCAGTAGTGCACTCATCTGATAATCCGGAATTTTTCCATCTAAATAGCCACCAAAAGCAAACGATAATTCTTCTCTAGACAAGGGTTTCCCTTGTCTTTTCTTATCAATAATATGTATCATTGTTTTTCTCCTTTATAATAATTTTCTTTTAAAGTCAATTGTCCTCTTACAATCACCAATGAATCATCTGGTATTTCACCTGTTACGATACTTCCTGCTGCTACTTGTGTATCCTTACCAATCATAGATGGTGAGACAATCACAGTATTTGCTCCAATACAAGCACCCTGCTGCAATTGTGCTTTGCTTTTGACTTTGGTTTTCGCATTATAATTGGCAATCACTGCCCCTGCTCCAACGTTGATTTGGCTTTCTAGTGTCGCATCCCCAAGATAAGATAAATGCTTTATGTAGTTTTCATCTTTGATAACAGTACTTTTGACTTCTACAAAATTACCAATTTGATTATGATCTCCTATATAAGTGTTCGGTCTAAGATGAGCAAAGGGACCAATTTGATTGTTGTTTCCAATTTCACAGCCCTCTATTACTGACTGAACCACAACATTATCATGTCCTATTTTAGAATCTATAATAATGGTATTCATATCGATCACGTTATTTTTCCCAATATAAGTATTTCCTCTGATACTCACGTTAGGATAGAGAACCGTTCCCTCTTCAATTTGTACATTTTCTTCTATATAAGTATGAGCAATATCGACAATTTGTACTCCATTATCGATATGTTTTTGTAAAATATCTCCTTGTTTCATAGCAACCTCCTTATGATAAGTATAACATGTATTCATTGCTTTCAACCATTAAATTTATCATTACTGTTTATAAAAAAGACAGTTATAAAACTGTCTATCGTAACTTTTTATCAATTAGTTCAATCATTCTTTTTGGATCTTCAATTAGTTTTTCATAAAGTGAATTGTGCTTTCTTAATTCTTCGATGATTTCTATTTCTTCTTTGGCCATCGGTATTCCATAAGTTTCAGAAGATTCTGCAACAACATACTTGTCTTGACCTAAAAAGTAATTCACGTCAACATGAAATACTTTGGTTAATTCCATCAATGTTTCGATCGTTGGTGTTCTCGTTCCTTTCTCATAGCAACAAATACTTACCTTCGTCACATTGATCAAATCTCCAAGTTCTTGTTGTGTCATTCCTTCCATTTTTCTCAATTCTTTTAATCTTTTTCCTAAGATCATACTACTACCACCTCAATTATCTTAGTTTTTTTCATTATAAATAATTAAAATGGTCTTTTGTTCGAAATTAACTAATAGCAAACACTCGTTATTCTTTTGTACGACTAGATAAAAAAGTTACTTTTTCAGCGACCACTTCTAATTTTGTCATCTTTTTCTCATCGATTTCTATCGATTTCGATTGTAATCTGCCTTTAATAGCCAACAAATCACCTTTATGACAATACTCAGTAGTATTTTGCGCAATATGTTCCCATAAAATACATTCGATGAAATCAGTATCGTAAATTCCATTCATATTTTTAAAACTTCTGGGTACTGCCAAGACGATCGTCGTCACCTTCTTTCCATTTTCTAATTCTTTCAATTCGGCATCTTTTACCAAACGTCCTACTAAAACTACTTGATTTAACATAAAATCTCTCCTTTCTGTCACATCATAACGGAAATATAGTTTGAAATCAAAACAGCAATTTTATTGTTTTATTTTCTTTTTTACACAAAAAAAGAAAATGCCTTTTAGACATTTTCGTATTTTCTGTGTTTCAAACCTATTATTTTACATTTTTATAAGTTACGTTTTAATAATTGATTTAATTCTACTGCATATTCGACCGGTAATTCTTCTCGAAATTTTTCTAGAAAGCCAAGGACAATCAATTCTGTCGCACGTTCTTCGTCAATTCCTCTACTCATCAAATAAAACAATTTGTCAGGACTTATCTTAGATACTGTGGCTTCATGCTCTAAAATACTAGTCTCGTTTTGACAAACATTGGTAGGAAAGGTATCGCTTTTAGCTGTATCGTCTAAAATCAATGTATCACATTTAATCATTGCTTCGCTATAATCAGCCGTTGGTTTAATGTCCACTTTACCACGATAAGTAGCGTTTCCTTTATTTTTGGCAATACTTTTCGAAACGATATTACTTTTGGTATGTTTTCCTAAATGAATCATTCTAGCACCAGTATCTTGTTGCTGGTGATTTGTAGCCACACTAATCGTAACACACGTACCTTGGGAATAATCGCCTTTTAAAACACAACATGGATACTTCATAGTCGTATGGCTTCCAATGTTTCCATCGATCCATTCCATAGTCGCATTTTCATCAACTAAAGCTCGTTTGGTAACCAAATTGTAAACGTTTTGAGCCCAATTTTGTACCGTGGAATAACGACATTTACTATTTTTCCCTACGTAAATTTCCACCACTGCTGCATGCAAACTAGATTGACTGTAACTAGGAGCTGTACAACCTTCAATATAGTGCAATTCGCTATCATGATCGACGATAATCAGTGTTCTTTCAAATTGTCCCATGTTCTTTTGATTCATTCTAAAGTAACTTTGTAGTGGACGATCTAACTTCGTATAAGGTGGAATATAAATAAAACTTCCCCCACTAAACACAGCACCATTTAAGGCCGCGAACTTATTTTCATCGTTAGAAACGATAGATCCAAAATATTTTTTGACCAAATCTGGATATTTTTTCATTGCATCTTCGATTGAAGTAAAAATGACCTGTTTTTCAACTGATGCTTTCAGCATATTGTGATAGATAACTTCACTTTCGTACTGCACACCCATTCCTTCTAGACGGCACTCGCTTTCCAATACACCAAGATCACTTAATTCTTGTTTGATTTCGGGCTTTACTTGATCCCAACTATGATGGATTTCATCTTCTTCAGTCTTGTAGTAAATAATATCATCCAAATTCAGTTCGATCTTAGGACCAAATGCAGGTAGTGGCAAATTGGAAAAATGACGATAACTTTCTAAACGATAAGATAAAACCCAATCGTCTTCTTGTTTGATCTTAGATATTTGTTTAATTTTATCTTCATTTATCCCTTTGATTTCCATTTGCATACCATCTCTTTTCTATTTCCGTTTGGCTTTTTGTTTTGCTTCTTTGACAAATCTTTCTATCAGAGATTCAAATTGGTTCTTCTTTGTTTTATCTTCATAGCGAAGAGACAACAACTGCATTTCTTGTTTTATATAACTTTTATTTTCATTATTATAAGAATACATCTCATCCAATTCATGAATTCTTTGATCCACGAGATCTTCTCTATCCCAAAAGAACGTCGATGAATCAATTATCGCTTGTTCTATTTGATCAAGCGTACATCTTTCTGGCAAATGATCGAACGTGGAATCCTGACTTTCTATTAAATAGCATATACCTAATTGTAATGCGTCTTTTTTTCCATAAGGAGTTACTGTTTGTTCGTAAAATTTGCTGCGTGATAAAACTGGCGTCTTATCATCAGGATTGAAAATATTTACGACAGCATTTTCATCTCCATATAGTACTACTTTAGGTGCTTGCTTAATAATATCATCTTCACTTCCACCATATCCAATTAAACATCCCTGTTCAGGATCTAAAAAACGCATAGATGCTACTATCAAATTTTTCTTTTCTAACGCTTTACTTCCTCTTTTCTTGTTTTTCTAATATTTTTTTTACGGACTCATATGGTAACAAGGGACATTTTTACCGATTTGGTTGTTTATACGTTTCATTATATACGATTAGTTCCCCTAATATTTCTTTTTGGTAATCTTTTTCCTCAATCATATTTTCATAATTATGAATGATTTCTTTGGCTTCATCTACCGTTTTTCCTAAAAGTGTTTCAATCATGATGGAAGTAGCCGATGTCGAAATGGCACACGCTTCTCCATCAAAGCGAATATCTTTAATTACATCGTCTTCTATTTTCATCATAATATCTAAATTATCGATACAAGAATCGTTGTATGTATTTTCTCTTAAGTATCCATCCTCTTGTACCAAGCCACGATTTTTCGGATTTTGATAATGTTCTAAAATAATTTCTCTTCTTAAATTTGGATCCACTTTTGTCACCTCTATAATACAATCTTAAAAATATCTTTGCTTTGTTTTAATACTTGGACCAAACGATCAATTTCTTCTTTGGTATTATATAAATAAAAACTGATACGACAAGTGTTTTTAATTTTTAACTCATCTTTTAAAATCTTGGCACAATGGTTACCTGCTCTTACACAAATGTGATAATGATTTAAATACAAAGCGGCATCTTGACTAAAGACGTCATCGATGTTAAAAGCTACAATTCCTCCTGTGCTATGCTTATTATATATGGTAATATTGGGTATTTTTTCTAATTCTTGAATAGCATATTTTTTTAATTCTACTTCGTATTGATGAATTCTTTCCATCCCAATTCCTTGTAAGTACTCAATGGCTGCTCCTAGGCCGATAACTTCGGCAATGGGAGGTGTTCCTGCTTCAAAACGTGTTGGAATGCCCTTGTACTCTAGGGTACCATCTGATTCAAAGAAACTATTCATTCCCCCACCAAATTGTAACGGTTTCATGTTTTCTAGTAATTCATACTTTCCATACAATACCCCTACTCCTGTGGGTCCTAACATTTTATGGCCCGAAAAAGCCAAAAAGTCAATGTGATATTTTTCGACATCCATCGGTAAGTGTGCCACACTTTGTGCTCCATCCACTACCAACAAAATATTGTTTTCTTGACACAACTGACCAATTTCTTCTAATGGTCTGATGTCTCCCACTACGTTGGTAATATGCGCAATGGAAATTACCTTCGTTTTGGGAGTAATTATCTTTTTGACATTTTCTAGTGTTAACGTATGATCTTCATTTAGTGGAATGTAGCGAATCTGAATTCCTATTTCTTTTTCGAGTTCTTGCCATGGTAAGACGTTGGATGCGTGTTCCGCTTTGGTGAGTAAAACCTCATCGCCTTTTTTTAATCTATATTTCATATACCCAAAGACAACCATGTTCAACGATTCCGTCGCACCTTTGGTAAATATAATTTCATCTTTACTTTTACAATGAATAAAGTTTCTTACTTTTTCTCTTACCTGTTCATAGGCCGTATCGACTTTAAGTGAGATATCATAATCGCCTCGATGGGCATTGGCACTATAATTAGAATAATAGTCAACCATGGCATCGATTACTGGTTTTGGTTTTAACGTGGTAGCCCCATTATCAAAATAAATCAGATCTTTTTTTAACATTGGAAAATCTTCTCTATTCATTTTGTTTTCCCCCTTTTTGTTCTTTTAAATATTGAAAAAACCATTTCTTTTGTGATTGTTCTAATTTTTCATTTCCCAAAAGAAATCCTTCTAATAACAATTCGTAACACTTTTCTAGTGGAATTCCTCTACTCATCAAATAAAATACTTTGCTATCTGGAAATCGTCCAATATACGCTGCATGATTGGCTTCCATTTCGTTGGTATCGATCAACAAATTTGGTTCGATAAAAGAAGTATTGGCACATCTAGCAATAATTTTCGTATCTTGGTTACAAACACTGTGGATACTTTGTTTGGGTATGATACCATTTACAATAAAGCGAAGTGCATTATCATTTAAATTGACACCATGATTCACGATGTTACTTTCTGTTTTCATCGCTTGATGTTCTACTGTAATACTATACGTATTTTCTTTTCTATTGATCGTACTATAGTAATAAGACACTTTGGCTTGTTCTCCTTTTAGATAAATCATAACTTGGTCGCTACCATCCACACTCAAATGTTGTATCTCTACTTGACTATTTTCACTAATTTCGTAAGTAATATTTTGCTTGGTATCGATACTTTGAAAAATCAAAGATACCTGAACGTTAGGTTTTACTACAATCGATAGTGGCTGTGTACTATTGTTACAATCGAATAAAATCGTCGTACTTTTCTCAATCACCAATTGACCATCTTGATAGGAAACTTGAGAATCTAAACTTGACTCCCATTTTTTTCTTTCTACTGTTATTTTATTCATGAGATGCCAACTCACTTACATCATTTATCCCATGATATCCTGTTTTTTCAATTTCATAAGCAAGAGAAAGATCTCCTGTCTTTTGAATTTTACCATCTTTCATAATGTGTACATAATCTGGTTTGATATAATCTAAAATACGAGGATAATGCGTAATGATCAACAAAGATGCTTGGGGATTTTCATTTAAGTATTGATTGATATTTTCACAGACAATTTTTAAACTATCTACATCTAATCCAGAATCAATTTCATCTAAGAGAATCAATTGTGGTTTTAGTAATTTCATTTGTAAAATTTCATTCTTTTTTCGCTCGCCACCAGAAAAGCCCTGATTGATCGAACGATGCAACATGTCATCACTCATTTTTAAATCTTGAATGGCTTGGTTCATCTCTTGTAAAAATTCGAAAATTCCAACGGTTTTTCCTTCTTTTTCCGATAGTGCTGTCCTCAAAAATTCACTGTTGGAAACTCCTTCGATGGTAAGTGGATCTTGCATTGCCAAAAATATTCCTAATTTGGCCCTCTCATCCGTAGACATCGACAAAATAGATTTTCCATTCCACACAATATCTCCTTGTTCCAAATGATAAGCCGGATGATTCATGATTACCTTAGATAACGTGCTTTTTCCTGTGCCATTTGGTCCCATGATCACATGTACTTCTCCTGGCTGAATCGTAAGCGAAAAATCATCTAAGATTTTTTTATCGTTTAATTTTATGTACAAATGCTTTAGTTCTAACAGCATCGTATCACTCCTTACGTTTTCTTTACTATCATAGTAATTTATTTCTAAAAAATTTGTCTAGTTCTCGGAAATGACTCTATTTTAACACAAAAGATAAAAAAAATACAGTTTTTCCTCTAGGTTACGAAAATTTTCCATCCTTGTTTACATAGTTTAGACGATTCTATTATAACACACTTTTGGGTATAAAATTGAAAAGACAAACTCATAATAAAATTGAATACTCGCTGTGTTCACGTAAAGCAATCGAAAATCGATTGTTTTTTTTCTTAATTTTCGATACAATAAATACGAGGTGTCGTATGCAAAAAAGAGGATTAATTTTAGGAATGGCTTTTCTTTTTCTGATAATCTTCGTCTCTTTTGGAGTGATTATCTTCATGGAAAAAGGAAATCCTTTCGTTTATATTCAAGCAAAAAAAGAAATCGAACAATACATTGAAAAAAATTACCCCCATTTGTACGATGAGTTTAATGTTTCTGTTGTTTCGTATCGTCCAAAAGAAAACTCTTACAGTTTAACCGTTTCCGATAAACGAAACGAAAATCTATCGTTTCGCATTTTTTATAATCAAGAAAAACAAGTAGAGGATACTTATCAATTTGACTACGTAGAAGGAAACAACTTTTTACCTCTTATTGAAAACGAACTATCTAAGGAATTAAACAAGAAAATGGAAGATTCTTCGTTTCTTTTAGAATTTTCTTCTTATCGCGTCAGTATTCCGCCACTTGATGAATTGGAAAAGGAAGAGAAAGAAGCGTTGATTTTGCAAAAAGAAATTGATGATTTGCCTATTTACACAGTTGAAGCAAGTACCACCGTTACAAATATGAATGCTAGTACTTTTACCAGTCAATTTGAAAAACTACATCGACAAACCCAACAACTTTCGTTTTATCCAGTTGCTTATTCCTTGCTGATTTGTAAAATGGATGATGCCAATTATTGTATTCAAATCAACAATGTTGAAAAAGATCTCATCGAAACAGGAAATCTAGAACTAGAACTACAAAAATTATTGCAAGAAAATAATCAAACAGACAACGAATCATCTATTACTTATGAAGTAATAGAAAAATAAAGGAGGACTATTATGGACTGTATTTTTTGTAAAATTATCAAGGGAGAAATTCCATCGTATACGATTTATGAAGATGATATTGTCAAAGTGTTTTTAGATATCCAACCAAGTACCAATGGAGATTTGTTGATCATTCCAAAAGAACACAAAGTTACGATCATGGATATCGATGATGATTTAATGAAACACATGCATCAAGTAATCAAACAACTTTATCCCCTACTACAAAAGAAATTAAATTGTAAGGGGCTTACCATTGTGCAAAACAACGACTATGGGCAAGAAATCAAACATTATCATGTTCATCTTACCCCTCGATATGAAACAGATGAATTAAAACATCATTTCAACAACGATTCCTTAAGACCACTAGAAGAAATCTATCAGCAATTAACCAACGAAAAAGAAGCGTAATATTATGCTTCTTTTTATGTTAATCGAAAAATAAAAGTACAAATGATATCGATGACAAACCCCGTAATCAAAATACATGTTACAAAGTATGGAATTTTACGGATGAATTTATTCATCCATGGTTGAATACAATAAATAAAGAAGACACTCATCGCTCCCCACAATAAACTCATATCGAGGGCAACATATTTTCCTAAATGGTACTTGTGACTACTATAATCCCAAAATACAGTATGGAACAAATATTCAATTAAATTTCCACCCAAAAATTCAATGACAGATAGCAATACCGTTACGATTAAAAAGACACTGAACAGTTTCAACAATCGTTTACCTTTGATGTTTTGAAAAATCAACTTGGTTACTACAATAATGATAATTGCTCCAAATCCATATACAGGAGTCCAAGGTCCATAAAAGATGCCACTGTTACCACTATAGCCATTTACAAAATAAATAAAAGATTCTAACAGAAAACCCAAAATAGAATAGACAAAAAAGCAATTAAAATAGTAAAACATATTCTTCACCCTTATTAGCATATCCAATATTATAAATTTCATATAAAAAAGAGTGTTGCACACTCCTTTTGTTAACAAGCAATTGCTGCTCCTAAAATAATTGCCAATAAAATATATAGTACGATGATGATGATATAGCCGCTTCCTCCTGTTTGGCAGTTAGAAATTTCATTATTTTGACAAGACATAATTACACCTCCTTATTAAAAATTAGATATATGCACCTAGAATGATAACTAGTAAAATAAATAATACTAAAACGATTGCTGAAGATGATACATAACTACCCATAACCACTCCTCCTTTTTTCTGGTATTCACATTATTTTATGGTAGAAAACATATTTGTGTGCGTGTTCTTTTGAAAATTCGTTGAAATTATTGATTAAAAAATAAAACTTTGTTATGATAGAATTACGTATTTTTAAAGGAGGATATTACATGAAAAAAATACTAATTTGTCTATGTTTGGTATTACTCTTAGTAACAGGTTGTGGCAAAGTACCAAAATTAGAAAATGGTCAAGAGGCAGTTGTCAGTTTAAAAGACGGTGACATTTCTGTCGATGATTTGTACAATGAATTAAAAGACAAGTATGCCGTTAGTATTTTGGTCGATATGATCGATCGTGAAATACTAAATAAAAAATATGAAACAACGAAGGAAGAAACCGATGACATCGATAGCAAAGTAGCGCAAATGAAAGCACAATATGACAATGATCAAACGCAATTTTTAACAGCCATTCAACAATATTTTGGCGTACAAGACGAAGAAGAACTACGCGAGTTGTTGTCCCTTGATTACAAAAGAGGACTTGCCATTGACGATTACGTAAGAAGTACCATCACGGATGATGAAATCAACGACTACTATGATAATACAGTAATTGGTGATATCAAAGTGAGTCATATTTTGATCAAGCCGGTTACTAACGATAGTATGACAACGGAAGAAAAAGAACAAGCAGAAGAAGAAGCATTACAAAAAGCAGAAGAAGTCATTACCAAATTAAAAAATGGAGAAAATTTTGCAGATTTAGCCAAAGAGTATTCTGATGATACTGGAAGTGCTGACAACGGTGGTAGTTTAGGTTATATCAATCGTAACAGCAACATGGTAGATGAATTCATGGATGCAGCAATTGCTCTTGAAACAGGAAAATATACAACAGAACCAGTCAAAAGTACCTATGGTTACCATATTATCTTAAAAGAAGATCAAAAAGAAAAACCAGAGTTGGATGCAGTAAAAGATGATATCATCGATACATTACAAGAAGAAAAATTAGCAGCCGATAATAAGTTACAATATCAGGCCTTAATCAAATTAAGAGAAGATAACAACATGGAAATTCAAGATGATTCTTTAAAAAGTCAATATAACACTTTGATGAACAACTTATTGACAATGCAAGAACAATCATAAAAAGTACTGGAAAACCAGTACTTTTTTATTTGAGCCGATACAAAATAGTATTGTCTTCTTCTAACACTTTTTCATATTGAGGATGATCTTTGATATAGTATGCAAGTGGCGTTCCTTTATCGAGTAACAACATGTCAAACCGATAACGCTCTAAAAGCTGTTTAAAATCACTTTGTAACATTGTCATATAATAATAATCACGATAATTTAAATCTGTATAGATATCTGCTCTACCATCAATAAACACGGGAATGTCTCGATAGATTAAGTAGCCGCCATAATCGTAATAATTATACAAGCGTTGTGGTGATTCCTTTTTAATTGCTGTAATAAAACGTTCATCGATGACTGGTGCATTCAATTGTTCTAGAAGTGTTGATTTTGGAAAGAAAATAATAGCGAGAAAAATAACCAAATAAAACATGGCATAAGATATCTTATAATCGAATTTACGCTCCTTAATATAATGAAAAATAACAAAAGAAGCACTTAAGTAAACAAATGGCCAAAAGCGTATGCTTTTTAAAGCCAAAAAGCCAAACATACCTAGTAAAACGAGATCTAACAATCGAATTTTCTTGTCACTTTTGATCATTAAAAATAACAAATAGGAAAGTAAAGCAAAAATGGCTAAATCACGGAGAAGATTCGGATTGCTTGGACGCCATTCTACAATCGTCTGTAACATAAAACTATCTTGTAACGTTTGATAAGGATACTGTAACAAACTGATTCCTTGAGGATTGATTAAAATCGCAACAATACATAGCAACATCGTAATGAAATATTTTATTTGTTGCTTTTTGTGAAAGGGCTTGGCCTCTATTTTCGCAAACGAAAAGTTAAAGTTGCCAAGAAAGAAGAATACAAAGCACAAAATATAACTCAAATTCGCTGATCCGCCATGGATATTGGCCCATAATAGTGTAATAACGGGTAACCAATAGATTTTATTAGATTTTTCATTTCTTAGCAAATCAAACAATAAATATAATGTTAGTACAAAGAATAAATATCCTAGTATTTGTGGTCTTGGCATCAAAAAAGAACCGACAAAGAAAACAGACAACAACAACCAAAACAGGCCAAATAGAATATTTTTATAATATTGTTTTTTATTTGTTAAAAACAGAACCAATAAAATAGCCAAAAAGGTAACGCTACAAAAAAGCAAAATATGAAGAGTAGGAAACAATCCTTTTAGTATAGCAAGCAAACATTCTCCCAACCACTCATGAGCAATCCAAGGAATTGCTGTTCCTTGTGATAACCAAGAGAAAATATCCGTTCGTAAAATCGTATGATGTTCTAACATGTACTCGCCACTTTTTAAATGCCACCAATAATCATAACCCGTCCGAATGTAGTTACAAACCAAAAATGTAATAGTTAGAATAAAAATAACAAACGTAACCATTGGAACGTATTTTTTCAACTTTTTGATTTTATCTTTCATCATCATAAAATCCTTTCTGGTACATCTTTTGCCGTATTTTGTATTCGAGTTCTTTTCCTTGATATTTTTTCTGTAACTTCTGATATAGTTTCTCATACTCTTTTTGTTTGATTGCTCGATCATCTTGTAATTTTACATCATTTAATTCTTGTAAAATGATTTCTTTTTCGTATCCTTGGGCAATACAATCTTGTAATATTTTTTGCTTTAATACATGATTGCTTTTCGAACGATTTCCTTTGATTTGCTTTTGAATTCTCTTAGCCACTTTTTCTTTTTGTAACTTATCACTAAAAACTAATAAAGCATCAGAAATTACCCTATCATCGATTCCCTTTTTTTCTAATTCTCCTCTTATTTTATTTGGCCCTTTACTAGAAACCAATAATTGTTCTTGAACATAAGCACTCGCGTAATCACGATCGTTGATATATCCTTGTTGTTCTAATTTTTGAATACTTTCTTCGATCATGTCCCTCATAAAACCTTGTTTGGTCAAGTAGGCGATCATTTCTTGTTTACTTCTACGTCTTGGTTTTAAATATTTTAATGCCATATAATAACTTTCTTGTTTTTGATTGTCATCTTGTATTTGTTTGTACAATTCTTCTGTTACAGTTTTATGGAATAAAAGATCGTATTTTAAAATTAAATCTTCATAAACAATCATCTCTATTCCATCTTCTAGTTTTAATTTATACTTCCCGTTTTTTAATTTTTGAAACACCTCGATTTTCATACCATCACCTACTTTTTATTATACCAAAAAAAAGAAAAATCATGGCTGATTTTTCCTTATTTTAATATATCCTTCGGCAATTTCCTCCAATGCTCTTCCAATATTCTTTTTACACAAATACATCTTTTCAGGCATTTGATAATGACCTGTTCTTGACATTTCTTTACTTCTTCTTGCTGCGATATGAACGAGTTCATATTTAGAATCTACAATGTTTAAAAGTTTGTCGATTGATGGATAAATCACTTGTATCACACTCCTACTTTAAGGATATCTTGAAATAGAAAAGTATGCAAGCGTTCTGCTATGATTAGACAAAAATTGACATAACTTTTTTGTAAAGAGACAGATGCTTGGTTCCCTTGTCAAACAAAAAAAGAGCAATTCGCTCTTATCTAAATTGGCAGCAAGATCCACATTGAACATTCGTGCATGTATTTTCTTCTGAACATGAATAAGCGGGACGATAAGTATGTTTGTAAACGTGATGATTGATGACTTTCGTATGAATTGGGCAAACATGTCCTTGCCCTTTTTTGATAGACTACATCAAGTCTAAGTCTCTATTGCTTAAATATTTTACCTTATCTTCATATTTATGTATTTTTTTTAATTTATCTTTTTCGTGCTTAAAATATAATTTTGCGATTCTTAACATATCATAAAATTGATATAACGTTGGAGAATCATGATATTTTTCTTTTCCAAATTTTTGTTTGAACCATCTTTTTATAACTCTTTGATATACCACAAATTTAGAGATTTTTAAATAATAAATTTTATCACAATATTCTAACCCTTTATCGAATTTACTTCTACCAACATCTTCAATTATCCAAGAATCTTGCTTTATTATATTATTAAATATAGTTTCTACTTCTTCATCTGTTCTTTTTATATGACTATTATCATCATATACAATACAATCCAACTCATATGCTTTTATATTATATTTTTTTGCAAGTTTATTAGATAAAGTAGTTTTTCCAGCGCGAGATGGTCCAATTATATATATCTTCATTAGTATCACCTACTATGAAAATTATACTATATTATTAATTAGAATTATTAAAAGTTAAGTTAATATTTATTGTTTTATCTTCAAATATTTCTATTTTATCAATTAAATTAATTATTAACTCTCTACTAGGTTTTTTCATAGATAAAAATTCATTAATATACTCATTCGTCATTTTGTTTTTTGTTTCTTCATTTATAGTATCATTAATATTATTATTTAATTCACTATATCCCTTTTGTTTAATTTTTAGTTCCTGCTCTAATTTTAATTTTA
>CAMMJA010000007.1 GCA_946497145.1 uncultured Mycoplasmatota bacterium
CGCTGTTGTCATACTTCGGCTCCCTTCAAGTCCTTATCTATTTTAATTTGAAAATTAGCTTCGGCACTCACGTTTCCTTCTTTGTCGATACTTCTTACTGTCTTCGATTTCGTCCAAACATCATTATTGTTCACTCTATTCGTTTTACTGCAACTTTTATTGGTACAGTACGTTTCCCATATCTTCGTTTCATCGTTATAAATTTGAATTCGATCAAACTCTCCATGAACATAGTTCGCAACACTAACGGTTTCTTTTACATCTTGATTCGTCCAAGTATGAGATGTATAACGATCACTACAACTACTCGTCGTACATTTTGTTAATGTTACATTTGGCGCCTTGTTTTGATAAATAATCAAATCGCTCGTTGCCATCAATTTCTTTCCATTGATCTCATAAACATATTGTACTTGATCTTTCCTCGTACCAAGTACACTCGTATCTACAGTAGAAACTGACTCGTACAATGCCGTCACTTTTCCTACTTCTTGTCCTCTTGCCATTAGAATAGCAGGTTCCAATTTATCTACGTCAATTTCTTTTTTATAATATGAATATACGCTATCTGGAGCATCCAACGTATAAATGTTATCATTTGCACTTGGATCATAAGATTCATCGCAATATGCTGCATCACTCTTATAATTACTACATACCAAACAGGTAGTATATTCATATTCGCCTTCCGATTGTTTCAACGCCCGAACAAAACCACTACATGTATCGTTTCCCTTATCGTCAACAACCGGCTCTTTTAAATAATTTTGTTGCTCTAACGTCTTTAAATCCACTTGGGCCGTTGCCAAATTCTGCTGCGGTCTTTCACTACGATGATCTCCATAATAATCAATTCCCGATAATTGAATATTTCCCTCTAACGTTTTATAATATTGATTTCTAGTTTTATCGACAATACTTCTCACCGTAGGAATAGCAATCGCCGCTAAAATGGCGATAACCGTAATAACCGCCAACATTTCTATCATAGTAAATCCATTTCGTTTTCGCATATCATCACCGTACCTATAATGTAATTATACAAAAAAAACAATTCTTTGACAAATAAAAAAGAAGCATCGCTTATTTCTAAGAAATTTCGATCATTCCTAAATGAAAAAACTCCAACAATTTTTGCCAAAAACTTTTTTTCTGTTCTTTTACTGATACATAGACAGGAAGCGTCTTGATGGTCTCGTCATCCATAGTAATCTTCACAATCCCTACTTGATCATTGTTTTTATACTTTTTTAACTTTTCCAATTGGACCATAACCTTAACTGAAGACTTTTCCTCCTCTGTTAGAGGATAGGAAAAGGACTCTTTTACATACACTTTATCAGAATAAAAATTCTGATCGATAGAAAAGTTGTTTTTATCGATGATTTGATAATTTTCATAAGTATCAAACGCATAATCATAAAGATTGATGTGAGAATTGTATTCATCGGGATCATTTAACGTAACAGCCGTTAAATCTAGTCCATTGCGACTTGCCGTTGTAACAAGCGTTCTACCAGCACTAGGCGTATAACCTGTTTTTCCACCTGTTGCATATTTATAACTCGTAAGCAACTTATTTCGATTGTACCAAAGATACGTTTTATCTTCCCCTTTTACTACATATTTTTGTGTACCTGAAATCTTTCGATATTCTTCTAGTTTGTTGGCATAACAAGATAATATAGCCATATCTCTTGCTGTTGAATAATTTTGCGTTTCTTCATCCAATCCATGTGCATTGCGAAAAATAGTGTTTTTCATGCCAATTTCTTTGGCTTTCTGATTCATCATCTCCACAAATTTTTCTTCGTTTCCTCCAATGTACGTTGCAATCACAACTGCTGCGTCATTTCCACTTCGCAAAAGCAACCCATAAAGCAAATCACGAAGCGACATTTTCTCATTTAATTCAATATAAATATTAGAACCATACATCTTCAAAACTTCTTCTCCAACTGTTACAATATCATCTAATTTTCCAGATTCAATTGCCAATGTTGCTGTCATGATTTTAGTAATAGATGCTATCAAACGTTTTTCATCTGGATTTTTTTCATACAATACTCTACCACTATTCAAATCCATCAATATAGCACTTTTTCCACTTACTGTTACGGCTTTAACAGAAAGAGGAAAAAAGAACAACATCATTAAAATAGCAATGGTTAATTTTCGCATACAATCACCTAATTCATCGTATGACAGCAAACAAAAAATCATGAAAAAAGAGAATTTTTTTTAATAATCAAACAGTCATCCAATTGAATCAAGCCCAATATGGCAAATAACTTTTATATCTTCTAGATTCAGAATTTAACTGAAATTCTTTTATTAATTCCGCTGATACTGCCTCGCTTAATATTCTAGAAGCAATCGCAGCATTTTTCTTTTCAATGTTAAATCTTGCTCTCAAACTTTCATTGGTCATTTTTTCACCCGAAACATATTGTAAACAAGCATGTTGATAACATGCTCTTAACTTATCATCTCTATCCATCTCATTTAACTTTTTATAGGAATATACAATAACTTTAGTTCCATTATCGTACTCTAAAAAATTAGGAGCAGGTAACTGATATAACTCTATTGATTTAATTACTTTATCTATACCACTGCCTTTTTCCTCACAAATTTTAAATCTTCTCATAAGGCCCGCTAATTTTTCATTTCTCGATATAGGATTATGATCTATAAATCTATCAATACTGATCAAAGGTGGACCTGGGTTTGATATTTCTATTCTGTTAGAAAAAAGTTCAATTAATATACTTGTACCACCAATTGTAAAATCTTGATGAATCATCGCATTAGCAATTAACTCTCTAAGTGCAATTTCAGGATACATCTTTACTTGTGTTCGTAAGGCCAAACCAATATATTCATTCTGTGGAGTTAAAAGATCAAATTTTTTAATATTTCTTCAAAACATACTGCATAACCATTATCATAATTAATTTCTCTTATCGTGTCCAACTTATTTTTATCTTTATACTGAATTAAGCGAATTGATTTTCTAGTAATTGACTTAAATTGATGAACATTTTTAGCAAGCAAAATTGCTCCCAAATTAGTTATTGCTAACTTACCATATATTTCTTTAATAAATCCTTCTTCCATAAAATCTTTTATAATTTTTTCTTTCGTTTCTGGAAAGGGTAATCCTAACATTTTATAATAAGTACTTATATCAAGCAAGTCCACAATATCTTGTATTTCTAACTTAGATAATGCGATTTCTTCCTCAAAAGATGTCTGATTTAACTTATTCCATAATTTTTTTTCTTTTTCTTTATAATCACATAATTTTCTTTTTTGCTGTCCTACTCTAATATAAGCAATACTATCAAACTCAACAGGATAAAGTTTTGCTTTATCAATTTCAATGATCAAAACTCTTTTTTCATTGTAGTATATTTCATATACATTAAAATCAATTTGAGGTTTTAATTTTCGATACAACCAATTATATAATGGCTCATTTCCCTTTTTAGAATTATTAAAATCGAAATCAGTTCCTAAAACTTCTTTATTTTCATCATCAACACCATAAATCAAATATGCATGTTCTTTATTACATAACGTTGCAGAATTAGATAAAGCAGAAATATACTCACCAATCATAAAAGGATCATCATTATTCAGTTTAAATTCGATCCATTCATTTTCTTTATTCATTTTTAACAAAGAGTTTAATAAACTTATCAATTCCTCTTCTGAAACTTTATACTCATCTATTGCATACATAAAAACACTCCCCATCAAATAACAATCAAATAAGGAATCCCTTTGATTATAAGGTTTTTATAGTTCCTTATTCAATTTTTTTAATTTCTCTATCAAATAAGATTATACGATAAAATGTATCAAAAATAAACATATTGTAGATTTTTTATCGTTTTTCTACTAGTAACTAAAAAATGTGTATCTTTTTATCAAAATACACATTTTTGGTTTTCATGTAATAATTTGTACGCTAGTTTACAATTTAACGCAAGCATTTCTTTTTAAGATTGTAATTTCTCTTTTTTCGTAAAGTATTTACGAATTAATTTAATGTAGTATGCCACTACCAAAGCAAGCAGCCACAATAAGAATAAAATCATACTCATCTGCAATACCATAGTCAAATCTTGTGATTGATACATAGCAATACGAGACGAAATGTCGATTTTTTCGGTAATTACAATGATCAAAAAGACACAGAACAAAAACTGGATGAAAGTAAAAAAGCCGGTGTTGATCTTTTTAACAATAGAAGAAAACTTTTTATGAAACGTCGTATAGACGAAAATCAAATAAGAAAACAAAATGACAATCATATAAATAATAAACGACGGGAAATAAAGATTTAATACAAGTCGTTCGATCAAATAGTCAAGTCCAGTCAAAATACTTTCTCGATAGCCCAAAATAACGAAAGCCATCAAGCCAAGAAAAAGTACTGAAACAAAAATTTGAACGACAACATTACGGCGCTTAACATTTAAAAATTGGAACAAAAACAAAAGTACAAAGATAATAAACAAGCCAAGATATAGTGGATTGGAAAGAAGCAACTCTCCAAATTTTATAAATTGTTCAAATAACGAAATTGGTATCATAAATCCTCCTACTATAATGGCATTTGACTTTCTTGTTCCAAAATATAAACCGTCTGCTTCGTATCATCTTGATAAGTACAAGTAATGAGCGTCATCGTTGTTTTATCATAGTTTCTTCTTAACGCAACAGAACCCGTCTTTTCTACATAGTAAATATTGACGATACGATACTGATAACGCACATTATTGTATTCAACATAAGCAGCATCTCCTACCGCCAACTTGTACAAATTGCGGAAAAAGGAAATCGCCGCACTTCCTGAATGTGCCACCAAAATGAAATTTCCTTTTTCGACGTCTGGATAAGTAGAACTTGGTAAAGTGGTAATTGCATAATTGATATTGTTATAAGGGGAATCCTTGGCTACAAAGCCCCTTTTTAAATTAATTTGCGGAATTTCTAGTGTTCCAATATAAGGAATCACAACAGGAGCCGGTGTTTCTTCCTGAGGCGGTTCTTCTACTGGTTCCTCTTCCAAATTTTCAACATCTGGTGGATCTTCTATTACTGTTTCCTCTTTTTGATTAATAGAAGATAATTGTAAGTTCATAGTCTCAAAGGCCTGAATTTTTTTCTCTTTAAAATAAGAAAAGGAAAGAAGGGCAATTCCAAAAATCATCAACAAAGAGCCAATAACAATAAATTTTCCTCTGCTATTTCGCTGTATTTTTTCGCGTGTTGACATAAATAAGTCCCACTCCTCCCACGATAACAATGAAGCCAAGTACATAAACCAACATTGGAATATTAGCACCTGCCTGAGGTACTTCTACAACCGGAACATTGTAAAACTTGACGCGTTGAATTTGGCCATCCTCTAATACTTCAAAAGTAATAGATGACGTATTGCTCTCATAACCATCTGGAGAAATCGTTTCGGTAAGGGTATAAGTCCCAACAGGCAATCGTTCAATTAAGTGTTCCTCTTCTGTAGATACCCATTCGTCTACTATTTTTCCATCCTCGTCTTTAATCTGTAAAGTAGCACCCGGCAACTCTTCTTCTGTTGCTATATCACGCTTGCTAATCATCACTTTCGTAAAATCATTCGGAACCATCAATTCAAAATTACCACCATTAATTTCAAATTCTACTGCTTCATCGTTCGTAATATACCCATCTGGCATAGAAATCTCTTTTAACGTATACGTTCCAAAAGCAAGATTAGAGATAGTATGAGAAAGATTCGTACCACTTGTCTGCCAACGTTCTACAAAGTCAGGAGTCCCTTCTTTATTTTGAACTTCAAATGTCACTCCCGCTAAAACAGTATCGATCGTCACATTCTGACCTGTAATCAAAATTTTTGTATAATTTTGTTTCATCACAACGCGTTGAACTTTTCCGTCACTACGAACTTGGAAAGTAATTGGCGTTTTACTAATTACATAGCCATCTGGCGCTTCAATTTCTTCTAATGTATAAGTACCAACTGGTATTTTTTCGATAACATATGGTTCCTCTTCTGTTATGATACGATACTTTTCATTTCCATCCATATCTTTAATTACCAAAGTTGCTCCTGCGATCAACTCTTGCGTTGCAGCATCTACTTTAACAATTTCTATTTTGGTATAAGTATTTTCAAAAACGACTTCTTGAACACTAGCAGTATCTTTTACGGTAAAAGTTTTGGCTTGTGTATCTAAAATATAGCCATCTGGTACACTAGTTTCCACAATACGATACTTCTTGCCAACTACCAATTTTTTAATATGATGTGCTGTGCCATCCGTAACCCATTCATCTACAACTGCATTTTGATCATCTAATACTTTTAGTCCTACTCCTTTTAACATAACACCATCGGTATCTTTTTTGATGATTGCAACATCGGTCGGCTCATTTTCCATCACAATTACAACGTCCGTACTACCTGCTGTTACAGTAAAAGGCACTTCTTTACTGTTAGTCGCATAACCATCTGGTGTCTTCGTTTCTACCAAAACATAATCACCCGGTTCGATATCGTCAAAATATACGATATTGTTTTCAGAAGGAAAAGACTTGACTGCACTAGAAGAACCCTTCTTTCTTATTTCCAAGGTTGCTCCTGCTACATACTTTCCAGTGTCTGCATCTTTCTTCGCAAATCCTACTCTTGTTTGTTCGATTTCTAAAGTCAATTGATTACTCGTTTGACTGGTTGTTTTATCATAGAAAATAGCAGGCGCAGCCGGTTGAATATTACCTCCTGCTGGTGGCGTATAACGATAGGTAACCTGTTGGACAAAATTTCCTGTCACCTTAACTGTTACAGACAAATTGGAAGCGTCGACGCTAGATTGTGGTACGCGAACCCGAAATTTTTCATTGATCGAAAACGTATTGTTATTCTTTCTGTTTCCACTTTCATCAACAACATAAGTTCCACTAGGTCCATCTACAGATACTTGATATTGTGAGATATTTCCTGACTTGGTAACCGTAATCAAATCTGATTGAAAATAGTCACTTTGATGTATTAACTCTTGGTTTCCTATTTGAATAGAAAGAGAATTATTCACTTTTTGATTGTTGGCTTCTAACCCAATATTTAATAGATTTGTTACAGTAGAAGCATAAGAACTATTTGGAATATGTGTCTGTTTCATATTCGCACTAAGATCGCCTGTTTCACTATCACTAATACCGTTGATTCGATCTTGAAACCACCACAAAGCAACTTGAGTTAAGTAATAATCAATCTTATCATCGCCCGTAAAACTTTTCTGCGGCCAACCATTTTGCATAATTGCCGTATACCCAGCAGATAGTTCTCCTGCCTTTGTCATCGTCACACCACCGATTGGTTGTGTGGCTACACCGCCTGATCGGGCTTGTAGACAATATGCTGGTGTCGTATAGTTTTCATCATAAAAATTTTGAGCAAAATAGGTATACCCAATATAGGTATTTTCATTATTAAATGAATGTCCTACAAACGTATCAGGAGCCGAACTTTCTGGCGCTGCCATCGAGGTAGTTTTCCAACCTATCAACAAAATAGAAGTCAAAATAACGGCTACCAAAGCCACGTTGATCGCAATTGTCTTGCGATAATTGGTTTTTATTTTTTTCATCTTCTCGCCTACCTTATAATATCATTATAACTGTTTCACATCATATTTTCAACCGAAAAATAAAAACGCAAACTCTTGCGTTTTAATAATTATAAAGCCCATGAATCTTAAGTCGATCTACTTCTGAAACATCGTCCAAAACCCATTTTTTATCTTTTTTTGTAAGTGTCATCGTCAAAGTATGTTTTACTTTATCTTTGACATCTTTCAACTGTTCAATCTTGTAGTCCATAAATTTTTCCTGATCAATGTTATTACTTTGTTCTTCCCCTTCCACCTCTTCTAAAAATTCATCTTTGTTTTCTTCTAAATGTTTTTCTGCTTCATCGATTGCCATTTGATAATCGTATACTTCAATTTCTACTTCCACGGTAGCACTATCTCCATTGACAGTCTCATCTTTAATTTTGTAAGAAAGATTCTGATATTGTTTTTTCATTAAATCTTTATATGCTTCTTTTTGATCATCTGTCATCGTATCTTCTTTTTCAATAATATCGTCTAGTTGCTTCAACACTTCACTATCCATCGTTTGATACTTACCTAAAAATTCTTCCACCCGTTTGGTTGGAGTATTCATCATATCGGTACATCCAGTAAAAAATAAAATTCCCAAAATCGCAATTAATACTTTTTTCATATTTTTCCTCCTCAGTTATAGCATGATAAAAAAATTTTAAAATATACAAAAAAGATTAGAATTTCTTCTAATCTTAGTATTCACAATTGTTTGGTGTTCTAGGGAAAGGAATGACGTCACGAATATTGTCAACACCAGTTAAATAAATAAGTAAACGTTCAAACCCCATTCCAAATCCAGAATGATAGCAACCACCATAACGACGTAAGTTGCAAAACCAATCTACAGTACTTTGATCAATGTTATTTTCCTTAATACGCTCCATTAACTTATCGTAATCTTCTTCACGTTGACTTCCGCCCATCAATTCTCCAGCACCCGGAACCTCAAGATCTACAGCCGCAACTGTTTTTCCGTCTTCATTTACTTTCATATACCATGCTTTGATATCTTTTGGCCAATCCGTATTGAAAACTGGACCATGAATGTATTCTGTAATATATTTTTCGTGCTCTTTGGCAATATCACCATCGTAACTTGGTGTAAATTCCCACTCTTTGTCGGCTTTCTTTAAAATATCGATGACGTCATGATGGGAAATTCTCGTAAATTTTGCTTGAACTAATTTTGATAATTTTTCTTTTAATCCCTTTTCGACAAATTGATCAAAGAAAGCAATTTCTTTTGGACACTTTTCTAATACGTAGTTTACGACGAACTTCAACATTTCTTCTTCAATATTCATAAGTCCGTCTAAATCACAAAAAGCAATTTCCGGCTCGATCATCCAAAATTCGTTGGCATGTGTCTTGGTATTAGAGTTTTCTGTTCGAAACGTTGGTCCAAATGTATAAATCTTTTTATAAGCCATCGCAAACGCTTCTCCGTGCAGTTGCCCAGTACCGGTCACATAGGCCTGTTTTCCAAATAGATCTTTACTCATGTCGACTTGACCATCTTCTGTTTTAGGTAAATGGTTCAAATCCAAAGTCGTAATCTTAAACATTTGATCAGAACCCTCACAGTCAGCAGTTGTAATCAAAGGTGTATGTACATAGACATAATTGTGACTTTGAAAGTATTCATGAATGGCCATTGCCGCAACACTTCTTACACGAAAGACTGCTCCAAACAAATTCGTTCTTGGACGTAAATATGCCTGTTCTCTTAAGAATTCTCGCGTATGACGCTTAGGTTGAATCGGATAATCTTCAGGACTATCCCCTAATAAGACAACCTTTTCTGCTTGAATTTCAAACACTTGCCCTTTCGCAGGAGACTTCATCACTTTCCCTATTACTTCGATGGCTGAGCCCACTCTCAATTTCTGAATTTCTAAGAAATCATCTAACTTATCATCATAAACTACTTGAACTGTTTGAAAATCAGTTCCATCTGTAAAATCAATAAATCCAAATTCTTTTTGTTTACGATGATTGCGAATCCACCCTTGTAATTTTACTTCTTGATTCATTAAACTTTCTATTTCTTCATATAACTCTTTGACATCTTTTGCTTCCATAATTCCTCCTATAACAAATGAATTCCGTGTTCTTGACACAACTTAATTTCTTCTTTATCCCAAACGGACACTTGAACTTCTCCAATATGGGCCTTATTTAGAAAAAACATACACAAACGTGATTGACCGATTCCACCACCGATCGTATAAGGAAGTTGATCATTGGCAACCATCTCATGATAAGGATTTCCTAAACGATCTAAGTTGTTGGTTTCTTCTAATTGATCCAAAAGCGACTTTCGATCTACTCGAATTCCCATCGAAGAAAGTTCTAAGGCATCATCTAAAATCGGATTGTAAAATATTAAATCTCCATTCAAGTTCCAATCATCGTAATCAGGACTTCTTCCATCATGCTTCTTTCCTGATTTTAGTTTTCCCCCAATCTGTGTGATGAATACGGCCTTTTTTTCTCTCACCAAAACCGCTTCTCTTTCCTTAGGAGTCAAATCAGGATACCGATCTTCTAATTCCTGACTACTGATAAAAGTTAATTTTTCTGGCAAATCTATTTTTAACATCGGATACTCTTTGGTAATAAACTCTGCTGTATCTAAAAACACTTCGTAAATCTGTTTGACTACCTCCACTAACTTATCCATCGTTCGCTCTTCTTTTTTGATAATTTTTTCCCAATCCCATTGGTCGACATAATAAGAATGAATGTTGTCGATTTCTTCGTCTTTTCGAATCGCATTCATATCCGTATATAGACCACTTCCCGGCTCAAAGTGATAACTGCCTAAACTAAAGCGCTTCCACTTGGCAAGCGAATGAACAATTTCGGCCTTTTCATGATCTAACACATAAAATTGAACTGGATCTTCTACTCCGTTTAAGTTATCGTTGATTCCTGTCTCACTCAATACAAAAATGGGTGCTGACACACGAATCAACTGCAATTTTTCAGCCAACCGATGTTCAAAATAATCTTTCAGTTTCTTAACGGCTACTTCTGTTTCCAACAAAGATAACTTATTTTTGTATTTTTTTGGTAATTTTAACATACTACCACTTCCTTTCCATAAAAAAAGCATCCATCCACAAAGGGACGAATGCTAAAATCCGCGGTACCACCCAATTTATTGTATTGCTACAATCACTTCTGATATAACGGCATCCACCGGCTTAGTCTACTTAATTTCTTTAAGCACTCCAAAGTGTTATTCAAAATTTTCGCTTACTAGGTTTCCATCTTCCCCAGCTTTCTATCAAGCAACCAATTTTTACTTCTCTTTTTCTTCGTTTTATTAAATGCATTATATCTTGTTTTTTTAGATTTGTCAAATAATCTTACGGCTTCTTAATATAAACAGGTCCACTCTTACTGGAAACTAATGTAAAACCGTCGTAGAGATGCTCTTTCATGTACACTTGTTCTTCTTTGGTAATTCCATATTGATCGAGTAACGCTTCCTTTTCTTCTTGTTTACAAAAATCAAAGTAAGCATCTAGACGATAATACAAAAGTTCTCGTTGAATAAGCATGATCTTTTGATGATTTTTCATTAAAATTTCTTGTTGTGACGGAGAAATTTGAAATAAATCGATGGCCTGTGTTCGTTCTTCATCATCTAAAGATACCAACAATTGATATAAATCATATAAATAAAGCCCTTCATTCTTATTGTATTCATCACTTTGTTTACTAAAACACAATTTCGGAACAATATCTTCTAATGAACAATGTTCTTGTTTCATCAATTGAAGTGCGTAACTAGCATTCAATTGATACTTAGCAAGTAAATGTTTGATGAGTACCTTTCCATAACAATGTTTAAATGCAACCGGATCTTCTTGCCCATACAAAAGATAATTGGCAATGGCTTCTTCCACAGATTGGTTTTGTTTTAACACTTTGTCGATGATGATACGATAGTTCCAACCCTTTTCCATACAATAACGAAACAGGGAAACTTTTCTACTATCTATGGATAAATTCTCTAACTTTTCATAGCTTACTTTCTGCGTTCTATTTTCCTGATTTTGTTTAATTTCTTCAAGGGCAAAAGCAAGGTCTTGGTTCTTTTTCTTCACGCGACGATACAAATTAGAAGGAGATACTCGTTCCTTTTGAGCAATTTGTGTCAACGTCATTTTTTCACCTTGATAATCAAAGTAACAAATGTCCACTTTTTTTTGTTTATAAGGATCATATTTCGTCTGTTTATTTTCTAAAACCATTAATACGGATTCTTCTAAATCATATCCTTGATTTAAATAACGATACAAACTCACCCGATCAATTTGGTAACGTTGTGCAATTTCTGTAAGCGTACAACGCTTCCCTGAAAACGTGTATTCACATCTTTTGCTTTCTAAACAAAGACGAATGGCTGCTAAAGTATCATGCCCTTCTCTTTTTTTTCGATAAAACGAAGTTTTAGGAATGTGTAACAAAGCAAGTAGTTCACTACAACCATATTGTTTGCCGTTCCATTCAATCATTTCTTTTTTCATAATTCCCCTCAATTACCGTGTATTATACCGTACTTTTTTTAAACTGTCTAGTTTCGCACTTTATGAGCAAACATGGAACTATGCATAGTAATGGGCTTAAAGTCATATCCTGCATCTAAATAATATTGAATGACTTGTTCTAATCCTTGCGTTGTCACTTTCTTAGTAGCTGAATCGTGCATCAGGAGCATAATGGCTGTTTTCCCTTTATTATTCGTAGAGTTTTTGACAAATTGTCGAACACCAATTGAACTAGCATCACCACTTGATAGATTCCAATCATAATAACGATATCCCCTTTTCACTACTTCTTTCGTCAACGTCTGCATAATTCCAGGACTAAAACGACTAATCGTATTGCTACTTCCTCCCGGAAAACGAATAATATTAACCTGTTTCCCCGTTATTTCTTTTACTTCTTCCTGCAATTTCTCAACTTCCAAAAAAAAGTCATCCACCGAAGCATACATTTTACGATAATCATGACTATAACTATGAAGCCCAATCGAATGCCCTTCTTCTACCATTCTTTTTAGTAAATCGTGATATTTTTCTTGAGTATGTACGATAAAAAAAGTGGCCTTAACATTGTATTTTTTTAAAATATCCAAATTTTTTTCTGTTAAATCACTAGGACCATCATCAAACGTCAAATAAATCTCTTTTGCCTCACTTAACGATTGAATTCTTTTTTCTATAATGTCTTCTTTTTGTTGTTCTAATGTCGCAATCGTATTTTGTAAATGATCTAACAACTGCTGTTCCAAGGATACCTTTTTTCGCATTTCATCATAAGAGATATCGATTGAAATATTCATTTGCTCTTCTAACTGTTGCTCTTTTTCCTGTAATTTTTCATAGACTCTCTTTAAACAAGAAATACGAAAAATCAATACACCAAACAAACAAAGCAAACTACTTCCCAACAACAGAAAACAATGCCGAAACAAAAATTTAATATCAATTACCTCCTTTCGATGGTATCAATTTCTTCTTCCAAGGTATCAATATCTCTTCTTAGTTCCAAAGAATAATTCATAAGCAAGTCACGTTGTAGTTTTAAATCGCTCTGTTTTTGTTTTAAAAAATAAACTTGTTGTTGATAAGAATAAATAGAATCTTCATCTTGTAATTTCCACTCTAGTACTTCTATATTAAACTGTATTTGATCGTTTTGTTTCATCCATTTATTTTGCTCGTGTCCTAGCCATATACAACATAAAAACAAAAGAAACAGGACAAAAATTTTCTGTTTTCTTCGAATCACTCTCATTTTGCCTCCAATTCTTGTTTTCCTATTATCTAATTTATGATTTTATGATAAAATATTGCTAAGGACGTGAGAAAATGAAAAAAGTTATTTTAACAGGAGATCGACCAACGGGAAGAATGCATTTGGGCCACTACTTTGGATCACTTAAAAACAGAGTAGAAATGCAGTATGATTACGAAACTTACATCATCATCGCCGACGTACAGGCCTTGACGGATAACTTTGAAAATCCAGAAAAGGTACGTGACAACATCAAAGAACTTGCCTTAGATTATTTATCCGTTGGAATTGATCCAGAACATACGCATATTTTTATTCAATCGATGATTCCGGAAATTGCTGAATTAACTATATATTATTCTAATTTAGTTACTGTATCTCGATTGTTTCGCAACCCTACGACCAAAGCCGAGGTCAACCAAAAACAAAATCTCTTTGGTCAAAGTGGCGAGGGTATTACTTACGGCTTCTTAGGATATCCAGTGAGCCAAGCAGCCGACATTACCTGCTTCGATTGCGAGATTTGTCCAGTGGGAGAAGATCAAGCACCACACTTAGAACAAGCCAGAGAAATCGTGCGTAAATTCAACCGAATTTACGGTCCTACTTTGAAAGAACCAGAAACCATTTTAAGTTCTACTCCTCGCATCAAAGGACTAGATGGAAATGAAAAAATGGGCAAAAGTTTAGGAAACGCCATCTATCTTGCCGATGATAGCGAAACCATTTCCAAAAAAATCATGCAAGCCGTAACCGATACCAACAAAATAAGAAAAAATGATCCAGCGGATCCTAACAAATGTATGGTTTACTACTATCATAAACTGATCGAAAATGAAAACCTAGAAACTGTCTGTAGGGAGTGCAAACAAGGAGAACGCGGTTGTGTTGCATGTAAAAAAGAGCTCATTCAAAAAATGATCGAATTTTTAAAACCAATGCAAGAAAAACGAGCATACTATGAACAACATCCAGAATTAGTGGAAAAAATCCTGACCGATGGAACCATTGCCGCACAGAAGAAAGCCAAAGAAGTCATGAAACGCGTTCGGAAAAGCATGAAAATCGATTATGATTTTATACAAAAAAATCGTTTACAAAGAAAATAAACGATTTTTTTTATACTTGTTTTTTGGTATGAGATAACTTTAACAATTCATAAATACGTTGATGTTTTTCATTAAATTCTTTCTGAATACTTTCTAAAAATTTTTGATACATTTCTTGTGGATCTTGAATGTCATCATCAAAATACTCAGAATACAAATAATGTAATTTTTGATAATTTTTATGTTGATAAGTATTTTTTAATTCACGCAATAAATAACGTTTCATCATTTCTTCTTGTCTTGTCAAATAAAATACTTCTTCGTAATGATCAACGATATGATAAGGCACCTCTTGCTCATTTAAACGCTCACTAATTTCTAAAATTTCCACCTCTTCATCTAACAACAGATGACTGCGATAAATACTTCGTCCATCATCATCAAATTCTACCGCAACGACGCGTTTTCCGTCTGTTAGTAAACATGCAAAGGCAATACACTCTGTTTTTTTCTGACAAAAGATCTCACTTTTTTGATCAATTTTTTCTAAAAAAGAACGCTCTACTTTTACTACGTCGTTCATAAAATGAGACAATGTTTCACCAGCAATTTTTAAAAGAGGCATTTTTTTGACATGTTCAATCATATCATTCGGCTGCCATTCAAAAAATTCATAAATTTTATCCGTATCCGTCCAATTTAATAAAATATCATAAATGTAAATCATTCGTTTTTCCACCTTTCCAAAAAATAACTACTGTCATCACAAGAAAACCAACGATGACTGATAGACATTCGGCTCTTGTTAAAATATAGGAAAAATACTCTTTTAGCGAATATCCCAAAGATAATAAATTCAAATAAGTAATCACGTAAGTACAACCAATGACCATAAGACCAAAACCCAAAAGGAAAAAAAATACACGCACTCCCACTTCGAACCACCTACTACTTTAGTGTATTAGTTTTATTTTTCTTTTAGTATTGATAGTTATAGTATATAAAAATTATAAAGATTTATACACATAGAAAAAAATAGTCCTTCGACTATTTTAGAAACATTTTTCGAGTAATTCAATCTTGTTTCGTTTGGCTTTACACATTTGATAAGCATAATATAGGTTAAATAAGATTCCACCAGCAAACGCAATCAACATATCGTTCATCGTATCATCTACTCCGGTGGCTGCAACATATTGGGCATCGCCTCCTGTGATATTGTCACAAAAGTATTCAAAGAATTCCCAAATAGAAGCAACACCTAATGTAAACAATATGATGAATAACATTTGAAACCAAAGTGGTGTTTTCTTTTTGTTGGTATTTGATTTTTTTAAGAAGATCAAAGCGACAATCGATGTAATGATGCCAGATAAGAAATGTACAAACTTATCAAAGCCGGGAAACGCTTGATAAAATTTCAAAACGCTTCCTAAGATTAAACCAAGTAATGCAAACAGATAATAACAAAACTTCAATAGTTCACACATCTCGTAATGAAATAACTTTTTGATGATCCAAGGGCCTAAAAGTACTGGAATAATCGCCAAACCGATCAACAATCGATCGTATACTTGCATCGATAATTGATCGTAAAAATACCAAATACCAATGCCAATAAAAAGACAAATTAATATTCTATTTAACACTTTCCACATGTTTTTCTTCCTCCAACTTTCCTACTTCTACCTGATTGATTAAATCAAATTTTTTGGTAATCTTATCTGTCGTAATCGAAACGTTTTCCACATCGCGATTAACGGCTTGAATACTTCGCGCGAGTTTGTCCCAACGTTCCCGATAACGCGAAAATTCTAAGCCCAATTTATTTAATTCTTCATGAATGATCGAAGTATAACGATCGCGTTCCATGTTTTTAATGACCATTTGAATTACCGTTAACGTACTGATCAACGTCGTAGGAGAAGTGATCCAAACTTTCTTTTTATAAGCATAGTCGATAATATCTTGATGATAAGCATTAATTTCTGCAAAAATGGCTTCCGCCGGCAAAAACATGATGGCTTGTTCTGCAGTAACCCCTGGAATGATGTACTTACTACTGATTGCATCAATATGTCTTTTTACATCCATCTTAAATTGTTTTTCGTACATTTCTCTTTCGCTTTGTGAAATCTTTTTATCGACCATCAATTGATAATGTTCAAGCGGAAACTTCGAATCAATGGCAATAGTACCAAGTGGTTGTGGTGCAAACAAAATACAATCGGCTATCGTATTGTTTGGCAAACTGTATTGTAGTTGGTAAATCGTATCATTCTTTTCACCAAAAACATTAACTAAAATATGCTTTAGATTTACTTCACCAAAAATACCTCTACTTTTCTTATCCGTCAAAATTGTCTGCAACGAAACGATATCACTGGATAACATCTCAATCTTCTTCTGGGCTTCATCAATTTTACTCAAACGCTCCAACACAGACATAAACGTTTTGTTCGTTTTATCAAAATTTTGATCCAAACGTTCATTGACTTTTTCATTGATTAGCAACAAACGCTTTTCTACCTGGTCGTTTAAATTGGTAAAATCTTCCTTCAAATCTTTGGATAAACTACTTTTAAATTCTCCCAATTCTTTGGTAATGTTCACTTCAAAACGGCCAAGTCGTTCTGTAATATTACTTTCGTTGATATTTTTAAACAACGATATTACCACTAAAATTAAAATAAGAACCAATAGTCCAATTATAATATATTCCATAAATCCCAACTCCTATTCAATTTTTAATTTTTTACCCACCAGTTTCGATAAAAAATAAGCAATTAACAACATAAAACTAACAGTAATGATTGTCTTAATGTCAGTAACACTTTCTAAAATACTTTTGCCGATATAACCCCAAAAGTACACAATTGAAATTTTTCCAAGTAAAATGGCAATCACAAATTTTTCAGAACTCATCTTGGACAGTCCTGCGGCTATATTGATAAGAAAAGCAGGAGTAAAGGGCAAAGCAATTAACACGACCAGATTAGAAAAAGGTATTTTACTAATTTTTACAATCGTTTCTTTTAAATGTTTGGCCTTCTTTTTCTTTAGTAATCGAAAAAAACGATCTTGTAATAAAAAGCGAAACAAATAAAATGAAAGGATACAACCAATACAAGTCGCCATCCAAGATAAAAGAAAACCAAATAAAAAACCAAAGGCATTGATATTGAGGGTAATAAAAACTCCCAAAGGTAAAACAGGGATAATGGACTCTAACAACACCAATAATATTCCAGAAAATGGACCAAATGTTTGCAAAATAGATGTCATATAAGTTACTGCAACATCGACAGTTTCTTTCACTCTATCACCCTATTATCTATTATATTATAAATATAAGGTTTTTAAAAGAAAAATGATTTCTTTTGTGAAATCATTTTAAATTATATATGGATCTTCTGCTGTTCCGCTACCCGATTGATACATAACATCGCTAGAAAGTTGAATAGCTGGTCTTACATAGTTCGTATTCGATGCTTGACTTTGTTGCATATCACCAGTATAAGAAACAGAATAAACACGATATGTATTCTCTTGAATTCCTGTAATTGTCCACCACGAAGTACCTTCCGTTCCAAGATAATTGTAATTTTGACATTGTGCATCGGTTGCTTTTTTACAAGTAGAATCCAAACTAGCATTAATATAATCATAAGTCGACAACAAACCAACTTTTTGATTTGACAATTTTACCGCACACTCAATCGATCCATCATTATTTACTGCATTTTCATCTCTTTTTCCATAACACAAGTCAAACCCGATCATTTTTTCTTTCGTTGCATCATCAAAGAGATCTACTGTTACTTCTTCATTTTTATTCGCATACAAATCATCTAAGTACGTACGAATTCGACTAACTGCATAATCATTAATACCAACATTATAGTTCCGTTCTACATTATAACGATCATCCCAAATAGATTTTAATTTAGAATTGGTATAAATGAGTTGAAGATTTCCTGATGCAGTTACTTTTACAATTCGCCATACATTTTCGCCGATTTTCACATAATTGTTCACATCTTCACCACGAAACACATATTCACCATTCATTTGATACAATCCATCATCAGTACTTACAATATTTTTTTCATCTATAACTTTTTTATATAGTTCTACAGTAGTATATGCCTCGCCACAATCAAGATAAGGTATATAGGAATAAATATCACCATTTTGTTTTACGACAACCTTTCCACTACAACTCACATTCTTTGATACTAATTTTTCTAACGGTTTCATAAGATCAGCCGAAGATAGTGTAGTAACATCAACACTCACTTCACCATCATGTGATGGCAACAACTGTTGATTATTTTCATAATATTCCATTGCCGCAGATTTCATTCTTTGTTCAATTTCTGCATAAGTCATTTTGCCACCTGTAACCATACTGACAACCCACACAATCAACAAAATTAAAACAACGAGTCCTATCCCAATTCCCCCAAAAACAATTAAACGTTTTTTCAATTCTGGATTCATTCTATTACCTCTTTCACTGTATTAACTACCATCATCATAGCATAATTTACCATGAGATACAATATTTAATTAAAAGTTTGACAATACTCCTGATATCCTCCTGCTATATTTACAACATGATATCCCATCTCTAATAACTCTTGACATGCCCTTTTACTTCTCGATCCAAATTCACAGCAAAGATAATAAGTATCTTCTTTATTTAAATAATTTTCAGGAACAGTCAATAAAAAATTCATCGGAACATTTCTGGAAGTTGGGATGTTCCCTAATTGAAATTGATAGTTATCTCTGATGTCAATAATATGAATTCTTTGTTGTGACATCATTCGTTTTAAATCAGAAATTGTAATTTCTTGAGTCATAACTCACACCTCATAATATTATATGAAAAAAAGCAGAGTACGACTCTGCTTTACATTTAGTCATCAAAGAAATCATCGAAAAACTTATCATCATCCTCTTCATCAAAGATAGGATTAGAAATCAGATTTTCAGAATGAACAATGGCCTTTTCCTCTTTTATTGGCTCATCTTTCACAACCGTCGATTCTATCTTTTCATTGGAATCTAAAGTAGAAGTCATTGTTTTTTCTTCTTGTTTTGGATCACTCAAAGATACTGTATTAGTAACAATTCCTTTCTCCTCAGCTTCTTTTTTATTTCGTTTTTCTTCCTCTTCTAGTTCTGCGATTTTCGCATCTATTTTCTTAACCAAATCATCGACATTAAAAAGTGGATCACTCGCTACAGTAGGTTTTTCTTCAGGAAGAGGTGCATTCATATTAAACAAACTAGGTGGTGTAAATGGTGGAAAATCATTTTGTGTTCCAGAATTAGAATTATTTTGTTCCATCATTTCAAACAATTTCTGACGTTTTTTTTCTTTTACAAATTCTCGAATATCAAACGTTTGAACAGGTACTTTTTCACGCTGCGGATATTCTGCTTTAGGATAATTCTTTCCAAAAGACATTTTAAAATAAGGTGTCATTTTCGTTTTAAACGGTTGCATACGAGTTCGTAAAATAATCGTTTCAAATTGCTTCATGCGTTGCAAATCACTAACCGTAACTAACGGCGTAGATGCCGTTTTATCATCTTTTTTCGATTTAACTTCTCCGCACATTTTACTGATTTCTTCCAACGCCGCAAGCTCAGTACTAATCAAATAAATAATATTGCCACAGTTACCTTTAATTGTTTCAGCATTTTCTTTGCCATACACTTGATTTAATTGCGCAAAATTTTGGATAATCATCGTAAACCGAATTTGACGACTTCTTGCTGCTGTTATCATCGTCGTAACATCTTTTAACGGTGGCATATTAGCAAACTCATCTAATAAAAAATTAGTCCGAATCGGTAATTTTCCCCCATATTTTTGAGCCACGTCAATTAATGTTTCATAACATTGTTTTAATAAAATGGTAACCAAGGAATGATACGTTTTTTTCTCATCTTGAATAACAATAAACAATGCTGTCTTTTTTTCTCCAATCGATTCAAAATCAAAATCACTATGTGATAGCATTTCTGATAAATTCTCTCTTGACGCAAACAATTTAATTTTTTGTTTAAATACTGCTAAAATACTTCCCTTGGTTTCGTTAGGAGCCATGATAGTGCTAGATGCATTAATAGCAGCAGCACTTGCTGGATCTTTACTATTAAAATATTCTTTTACATAAGTAGAACCACCAAATTTTTCTTCGCCAACTGTTGTCATTAAACTAATACTGTTAATATTAATTTCCTCTTCTTTCGCATCTTCAAACAACCCAAGAGCAATCCCAGAAAAATAATCAGCAGACGTCTTTTCCCAAAAAGGATCAGCATTGCCACTATTTTCCTCATACAAAATATTCAAAGCCAAATCATCTAGCAATTCAATCGCCTTATCCTGGTTTCCCGCTTTATACACTTGATATGGCAAAGATAATGGATTCCAAGCATTTCCTCTTTGAGGATCACGGAAATTTAAAATCAAAATATTATATCCTTTGGCCTTTAACATTTCTGATGTTTTTTCATAAATTTCGCCTTTAGGATCAGTTATGATCATGGATTCTCCTTTTTTCGCCAAAACTTCAACAGTAGGAAAAATAACTGTCTGTGTCTTACCAGACCCTGTAGCACCAATAACCAAAGTATGATATTCACCATTATCTACCCACAACTCTTTTTCTTTAATAATAAGAGGAACACCTGCTACGTCACTTTCTTCAGCCAACGGATTAACCATAGACAATTCTTTTTGCATTTCCTTTTCTTTGGCCCATCTACTATAACCTTTATCCTTTTTATCCGTCGTAATTCCAATTCCTTTTTCCCGTTCAAAGAAGTAAGAACTCACACTAATAAATAAAGCAGCCAAAGAAAAAATATAAAAGACAATGGTAGCCATGATATACTCAGAAGTAAATGCCTCAATCGGATTTAAACCATAAAAGTGCCCTTCTATTGCCAAAGTAGAAAAATTTAATACCCCAATTGCAATTAAATATAATAGAAATATCGCAAAAAGAACAAAAATAACAATATCTTGTGGTTCTGCTCTAAATTTTAATTTCATATATGTCACCTCTTATCGATCTGTATTAAATTGAACAGTATATACCATTACCGCAGTTACTTCAAAAGTATAAGAATAACCATTTGTATCTAATACTGTATAAACTTTTCCAGAATTAGAAGATTTTTCACTAGCGGATTTTAATGAAAAGGTCATACTCTTTGCTAACAAATCTTCTACATAGGAATCATAATCTTCAAAAGTGGGAAAATATGTTTTCTTAAAACCAGCATCCAGTGAAAGATACGCTTCTTCCCTATGATATAACATATTTTGTATATAATCATTCAAGTAAATACTAGCAATTTGTTCTTTTGATAAATAAACAGGCATAAATTCATTCACATCATAATTTTTTAAAAACTGTGTATTCTTATTTTCTTCTTCTACTATAGGTGCTGATTGATCTGATTTCAACATATATATTATACCAATACCTATAATCAATACAATACCTAATATAAGATAAATAATATTTTTACTAAAATATTTCATGACGTCTCCTCCTTATGAAAGAGTTTTCCATCATAAGGAACAATGGAAAAAACTTGACGTTGAAAATCTAAATTTACAATAATATAAAAAGGAGTTGAATCTATCGTAGCATACTCTTCTGGTGTACTAAGTAATAAATTCGGTTGCAGTATACCTGATACATAATACTTGATAATATGATCATTCACTGTTTCTTGATACATTTTTTTAGCTGTAAATTCTTGTTCTTCATCAAACGCATTAATATAATCATAAAGATTATCACTAGTAATATTATTTTCATTTTTATAATCATCATCTAACAACAATAATATATTTTGTGTATCATGCATAGTAAGATAAGATAAATACTTAGAAATACAAGATGTAACAGTAAAAAAGCGATTGTGATCGGTTACCATATACACATTATCTGCTACAACAATCGTATTAGGAACAGTAGATTTTTTCCCCCATGAAAAATAGCCAATCAACAGAATAATAACAATGATTATAATGACTAATATAATATCTTTTTTCTTATCTCCTATCATACAAAACCTCTTTTCATTGTCTACGAATTTGTTTTATATACACCTGTATGAAATAAGGCCCATTCAGCTTCGCGTCGACGTTTCAATCCTTCCATATACACGCCTCCACCAGTAACTGGAGAAGACATATAATTATCATATAGTGCTTGGGTATTACCATACTTTTTATAATTAGCAGGAAAAGCATCTATATTTCCCACATTATACATTCTAGAAACAAGGGCATCAATTTGATAATCTTCTAACGTAATACCTTCTTTAGACAACAATGAAGTATCACTGCTTCTTTTATCACTAATTTCTTGTGCCTCAATGGCATCTACTATTTCAATTGGAACGGCATCTCCCAATTTCAAACTAGTACCATCAATTCCATAAGAAGAGAAACGATCTAAATTATATTGAATAGCCACTCCATACCCCACTGTCAATGTACCTGTTCCATCATCATATACATAATAATTGCCATTTTCTGGAGTTGGACCTGTTCCTTCCCAACTATGTAACATATTCACAAGTTCCGAAGAAGCGGTATTGGTTGGACGTGGATTTTCTGGATCAACAAAATCTAATGGGTCTTGTCTTCCACTAGAACTATTCTGTCCTACTCTAACTTCAAAATGTAAATGTGTTCCTGTAGATCGACCACTATTACCAATTTTCCCGATTGACTGTCCTTGTCTTACCGCATCGCCTGCAAAAACAGAAATCGTATTGGCATGTAGATGGGCATACAATGTAAAATTACCATCACTATGTTGAATAATTACATAATTACCATACCCACCACCACCTTCTCCATTTCCATAATTGTTAACAGATCCTTTTGGCGGATAAACTACAATTCCATCTTTGGCAGCAATGGCATCAATAACACCAGGTCCTGTTATTTGCTCTCCAGCAATATCCAAAGCTCCATGTGCTGCAATCATTTCATGTGTAAACGGATCTTCACGTGGTCCAAAATAACTAGTAATATAAGTACTAGCAGGATCGCCAGTTGCAAATATCACACCACCAGATGTTGTAGTTTCTTTACTACCTACTGGCCACCAATAAGAACCATTTCCATTTCCTACCATAATAGTTTCTTCTTCTCGCGAAACCAAACTATTATATTTACTTACATAATCAAATACTTCTGCTGCAATTTTATCGGCATCGTCACTATTTTCTAAATCTAATTTATCTCGCATATAACTTGCAAGTTCAGATTTAAATGTATCTTCATCATAGATATATCTTTCAACTGTTTTATCAGGATTTTTCGTATAACCACTCGGACACGACGGCTCAGCATCAATCGTTCCCTCAACAGTTTGAGAATCAACTCCTTCTTTCTCACAAGTAATAATAATGATGCTATCCTTGAACATTAATTCAGAAATATTCCGAATCTCATCCTCAGTCATATCTTCAAATGTGAAATTAGAATCATAACGATTCATAATAAAATAAGTACCTGAAATATAACCAGATTGATATTCAGCCCCTTTGCTTACGTATTCCTCTTCTACAATGGCCAAACGATCATAAAACGCTTGTTCCTCTTCTGAACTAGCAGTATATTCAATATTTTCATTTCCACCCTGACCAAACGCATCATCTGTACCAAACATTGGAAAAAATTGTGATATAACTGCTAAAATAAGCATAATTCCTAAAATAATAACCAAACCCCATCCAATCACAGGCCACAAAAAAGGAGGAATTTTTTTTATAGTTCCAATCATGTTCCCAATGCTATCTACAGTAGTTTTTGCTTTACCCTGCTCTTGATCACTAGAAGCATCATTTTTCCCTTTCGAAAAAGGAGATGGTTTTCCTAAAGACGATCGTCCTGATTCTGATGTAGCATTGCCCCCAGAACTATTACTACCACTTGTTGAAGTATTATTACTTTTAGAAGCATTAGCACCAGCAGAATTTCCTGGAACGCTGCCGCTACTTCCGCCACCAACTTTTCCACCTATTGCGCTCATTGCAGCATCTTTGGCAGGCGATTTTGCTACTGTATTAATCGCTTTAGAAGCAATAGGATTCTTGTGAAGTTTATCACTTACTTTGTTCAGTGTTTTATTAACAAGTGGGTTTTTCGCAATCTCATTTGTTGCCATGCCAGCTAAAGGGCCAGGAACTCCTGCACCTTGTAATGCAACAGTTCCTGCGTCCTTTGCAAGTTCTTTTGTGTTTTCACGATTCTGTTCTTTTTTGGTCATCTGTGGTTGGTGTTCATCAGAACCTGCTTGATTATTTCTCCTTGCTTGATAAGCCACTTGTCATCACCACCTAACTTCTTTCTAGAATCCTCCTCCACTACCAAAGGAATCTAATTCTTCCTGCGTTACAATTACATTAATTCGCATACGACGATTTCCACAAACAAAGAGTGCTTCTCCTTGCGAATATCGTTTAATACTATCCTTCTCATTATCGTTCAAATCAATCAGTAACGACAAATCTTCTACCGCTTGTTTCTTTAATCCCATAACCAAATAGTAAGAAGCATTATCGAAAATGGCCTTACCTTGGGTAATTACAGATGGATCACAGAAATCGCTTGGTTGTTGTGTAATAATAATTGTTCCTGTATTGTACTTACGAGCACGTCTTTGCACTTGTGCTAAGAAATCAGCACCTAAAACGTTGTTTTGTCCCAATAAAACATGGGCCTCATCTACCATCAATACGGTATCAACATCTGTATCCAAACATAATCCCCATGCATATTTCAAAACATTGAAAAATAACGCATTTCGGATATTTACATCCGCATTCATAAGTTCTCGAATATTGAAAACAATAAAATCACTTTGTGGCGTAATCGTTGTATGACCATCGAAATAAAATTTCAATTCTTTGGTGATTGGACGAACTTTTAGTTCTAATCGTTCCATAATATCTCTTTCGTGAGTTTGCTCTGTCATGGACATCATTCGACCCTTAATTGTCGCATAAACATCTGTAAACGTTGGATAATCTTGTGATTTAAATTTTGTAAAGTCAGAATTAAAATCAATTCCAAAGCGTTTATAAGTATCTTGCACTACCTCACTAAATAAAGTTAATACATCTTCTTCGATTGATGGATCGTAATATTTCATGAATGCCTTTAATGTCTGTAATGTACGAGTAAGCACCGTATAACCAAGTCCTTGTTTCATCTCTTCTTCATCAGCATCGATAACCACTTCTAATGGATTGATCATACCATACTCTCCACCTTTTCCAAGGTCAATGGTATCACCACCATACAAACGAGTCATATCAGCAAGTTCGTTTTCTGGATCAATCGCTACAATCTGGCAACCATTACGAATATGTCCACGCAAAATCAATTTAGCTGCTGTCGATTTACCAGATCCAGAAGTACCAAGAATAATTAAATTAGCATTATTACGATTATTTTCTTTTTTAATTTTATATAAAAACTGATTAAACAAAATAACTCCACCTGAGAAATCTACACCCAACAAAGTAGATAAACCGGGATCTTTAATACTATCAAAAATAAATGGATACATCGCAGCAATCGTAACAGATGGAATTGGTGTTCCAATACGATCTTCAACATCTTGTTTTGGAAAGATTGGCAAAATAGACTTCAATACTTTTTCCTGCTCAAAACGTAAAGAAATGGCCTTCAATTCCATCGCATCTAAATAGTTTTTAACATTTGTTTTTTTAAGTTCCAAATCTTCTCTGGTATCAGCAGTAATCATAATGTGCATTTGGAAATCAAAAATTCTAGCTTGAGAACTAGCAAGCATTGATACAAAATATTCCAACGATTCCGCATCTTGTCGAATTCGCTCTTGTCTTGTCTGATCTCTTTCTTCTTGGTAACGCGCCTTTAAATCAGCAATTTCCTTATTCAACATACGAGACATTGTTTGAAATGGAACCGGAATATGTTTTACTACTACTTTGATTCCCGGCATGTTGGTTAAAGACGACAAATACCCAGGAGCAATATATTTAGGATAAGATACAACTGATAAAATAGTCGCATACTTATCACTAATAAAGAAGTCACTAGCATTAAATTGTAAGCCCTTTGGTGCAATTTGTGATTTTAATTTATTACTCATAATGGCAACACCGTCCCAAATTCTGTTGTTTGTCCCCCGTTCAAGAAATTATCTAGTATAACTCTTAAATCATCGTTGGAAGTTTGCGAAGCACTAAGTCCACATCCTGCCAAGCCATTGATCAACAATCTTATTTTTTTCTGCAACATATCTAAATTCTTCTCTTTAAATAGAAGATAATATTCTGTATCAACAACATTGTTATTCATAAAAGTATTACCTTTTTGAATATCAGCACTAATCAATTTACGAATGACTGGACTTTGGGTATTATTGTACAATAATTGTAGTTGTGATAAATAAACAGAAATATCCACTGGTCTATCGGCTACAACTAACCAAAATTCAAAGTCTATCATATTATAAAAATTTTTTAAGCTAATTAACACATTTTCTTGTGCATCAGCATCTAAGATAAAAATGTTACGCGGGGAAACTTTAACACCTGTTACCTTTAATTGATTCGGCAAAATAATCATTCCATTTTGAATAGATTCAATCGGTAACCAATCTTCAGTATACTTACTTGTCGTTACCTTCGCCATAATTAGAACACCAACCTTTCCATACATATTTTTGTCTATTGTTAATAAATTCCAATAATTCTTTAAGCACATTCAAAATATTATGATAATAAGGAACAGGGGCCACTAATAATGCAGAAATAGCAGCAGGAGCCAACACTACTACTGTCATGATAGTAGAAGTCATTGGAACTATCACCAACAATAAGAGTGTAATTCCTACCCCAACTCCAAATAAAATCAAATCTTCTTTTCGAAACAAACCAAATATTAACTTTCCTTTGTTGGTATTTGCCGGTATTAAATAATTATTCATAATATATCACACCCTTTTATCTTTTATTTGGATCAAAACCACCACGTTCACGAGAACGATCAACTACTTTATCTGTTTGCACCGATTGTCTTGCAGCACGATCACTTGCTTTTTGTTGAGACCTAGCATCCCATGCTCCTTGACCATTTACTTTGTCATAGACAGAAGTTCCCAGTTTTCTAGCACGATAAAATCTTTGTGGGGAATTATCTTCAACAAAACTTTTGTCTAAACCACGTGAAGACCATTCTTTATCTGCCTTCTTATAATTACTTTCTGCTTTTGCAGCAGCACTTTGCTTATCAGCAGCATCATTATACAAATAAGTTCTGGCATGTTGCATTTCTGCGTCATTCATTACCATTTGTCCAGAGTCAGTATCAAAGTGACCAAATTGACTTGCCAAACCATTCATTTCAGCATCCGTCATAGCACCTTTATTAAAACGATCATACGTATCTTGGGCTTTTGCTGCTTGAGCTTGCGCATCAAACATATTCGATTTAGCGCGATCAAGAGTATCCTGTGTTAATCCCAACTTACGTGCTGCATTGCGATTGGCTCTTAAAGCAGCACTTTGCTGTAAATGATTGAAAAGTCCACCTCTTGCTTTACTGTTTCCAGTCCGAACTTGAGCAGCAAAGTCGCGTCCTTGCGCCCAACCACCGTTAAAACTTTTTCCCTCTTTTGCTGCTTCAATAGAAGCATTCATATTTCCAAGAGCTGCTGCTCCAGCACCAGCAAGTCCTGCTCCACCAATTAAAGCAGCTGTACCACCAAGTAATCCAGACAAACCAAGACTTCCGCTTCCCTGTCCTTTAATTCCTAGCATATCCTTAAAGAATTTAGGGGCTTGTTTTGCGAAAAAGAAAGCACCAATAATGACGAAGACATAAGCCAATGATTTGATAATAAAATTATCCTCTTCTATTGTTGGGAAATTTTTAGTAATTTCGCTAACAGCAAAAATAACAAAATAAATGATAATCAATCTTAAAAACAAATCTAAATAAGTCGAAGACAACGTTTTAACCCAAGCCGCGAAAGCACCATCTTTAGATGATTTGGGATCAATATAACTAACAATTGGAATTGGTGCAATCAATCTTAAAACACTAATTTTAATTGCCCTAATTGCAATATCAACCGTAAAACCTAATATGATAAAAACTAAAATACCCCCAGCAATAGTAGAAATGACTGGCATATAAGAATATGAGTAAACCTTACTTGATCCTCCACACGGCTGGTTAATCATACTAATCAATTCTTGAACGGGAGTACCGCTTGAATTCCATTTTGCTTTCTGAATTACTGTTTCACATTCTGGATTGGGATAAAAGAATGCTTTGTAAACTTGGGCTGCCACACTATTTCCAGAATCTTGTAAATTTTCTCCCTGTTCTACACTATTAGCTGTATCTTGCGTATTTAAAACGATTTTACCAATAACATTCGTTTCCAACACTCTATCTTGTAAAGTATATAACGTTCCGAATAAAAAACCGTGAGAATTTAACTTTTCTTCATAAGATCCTTCTGCCGCACCTGGAATATCAAGTGGTAATAACAACAATAATAATACAATCATGATCAAAACACGACTTACAATTTTCCCGAACCCTTTTTCTTTATCTGTCAACATATCTGGATTCACAATAGAATTCAAAAGAGAAAAAGCTAGTTTAAATAGCATGAAAATTCCTAAAATCAAGAAAATGCGATTAGACAAAGCAACAATAGTGTCGGTAGAAAATACTTCAAATCTAGCTACGGCAAAAAAAACTTCATAGATCCAGACAATCAACTGATAGACAACTCTATCAAACAAACTGAAAAAAGTCCGGAATAAGTCCCAAAGAAACCCTGGCTCTGTATTATCTAACATACTGCTTCACTCCTTTCTTATTTCAACATACAAGCTGGATCAATATTAGAAAACTGATCATTAACAAGTTGTAAAACCAACATGATTATATTAGGTAAAAAGAAAATGGCAGCTGCCGCAATCAAACGCTTAACAAAATCTTTCTGGGCTTTTTTCAAAGCATCTTGATCAGATGATAAAACCGCTTTACCAAAATCTAATGACCCAAAAATAATAACTAAAATAGGGGCGATAATTTTCACATAATTAAAAAGCACTTGTAAAAAGCCACCAAATGTACTTGGATCATCGAAGTCACCAAATAAAGTCTCACACTTTAATTTTTTTGTAGAAATCGTTAAAGTAAATTCATCAAACTGATCCGTAATATCATCAAACAAATCAGAATTATTTTGTATTAGCTCTTCCTTTTCAGCATCATTTAAAGATGTAGATGCTAAAATTGCCTCTTCCATTTGCATACTAATACTATCCGAAGACCCCGTTAGTTCTGAAATAATCTGGTTTTTTCGCTCAATAATTTTATTTCCATCTGCAGTTTTACACTTAGCATTATCATTAAAATATTTGTTGTATTCGTCTAATGGAATACTAGAATTAACGTATGTAGTTAAATTCTGTATTTCTTGTTTAATTTGTTCAAAATCCGCCTTTGTCATATTTTTATTATTAATAAAAGCCGTTACTTTGTTACGCAATGTTTTAGTACCTACAATGTTTGAATCCGTTTTGATTCCTTCAGCAATATCAAGTGCGTTGTTATATTTTTGCATAATTTCGTTACATTGCTGTTCATAAGATACTTGATACATTGCATAATCATCATCTCCACCTGATGATAACCACCAACTTGTTCCTTCAAAATTAACTTTATCTTCTTTTCCTTGCCACTCATTTCCAGTACCTAAATAAAACCCGTGATCTGGATGATAAAAAAGCCATTCTGGACACTCCTTCGTTTTTAAAATATTAAAAAGTTGTTCATAATGATATACCGATTCTCTTCCTACCTCCTTTTTAGTTGGATCAAAAGAAATACCTAAAAACGAATTTGCTTCTCCTGATTTAAAATTATTAGAAGTAATATTTAACAAATTGCTTTTATCAAAACTAAGTGTTATTTCGTGAAATTTATAACTAGATCCTTGCATTTCTCCTGGAAAACGTTCAGCATTATCTTTTCGCATACTTTCACGTAATAGGTATGGCGGATCAGTTCCATTTTCTCTATCGCCACCATAAACACAAGAAAGAGAAGAAATTTGGCTATCATCTAATGTTTTGGTATCACCTACCTTATTATAAGTGTATGATCCTCTAGAATAACCCGTATCTGTATAGCCAATCCACACAGCTTCTACATCATACTTTGCTGGACAAACTGTATCAAGATTACCAATTTCTAATTTATCTTCTAATATTTCTCTTGCTTTCTCACTAGTAACATCGTTAGCATTCTCAGGATATCCATCACGTGTACCGCTAAAAGATGCAGTCAAAAACTTACCATCTTTCCACATAACCTTAAATTTGGGCTCCCAACTTAAAAATTCTTCTTTGGTAGCTATTCCAGCAGTCCACCAATTGGTTGCTACTACTTTTGGATTTGTTCCCATGCTATATTCACATATTGTATAAGTTGACGCCTCTACTTTCATATTACCAAGAAAGAAAAGACAAAAAACAAAAAACAATCCCGTACATATCTTTTTTAGTTTCATATTGTCACTCCTAACAACTACCCATTCTATGTCATAAGTATATCAAAAAACAAAAAAAATAGCAAAACAAATTTGCTATTATATTACAATAATTATTGCCCAGCTTGTTCCCAACATTTTTGCCAACCAGTCGTTCCTTCTATACCAGTATCTGAACTTGTAAATAAGTTCATCAACAAAGTAACAATTGTAACTACAAAGAATACGGCGACTGCTGCAATACATCTTTTTAGCAATCTTCCTTGAGCTGATTTGATTTCTTTATCATCGCTTGATAATACAGCTTTTCCTAAATCAATTGAACCCATTACAATCAAAATAATAGGAATACCTATTTGAATAATAGGGAAAAGTCCCTTTCGAATAAGTTTGACAACTGGTAATAACCCACCACAAGCGTCTGCTGCAATTTGAAAAAACTCTGACATAATTACCTATACCTCACTTTCATAACTACATCATACTCTATTTTTTGTAATAATGTCAATTATTTTCCACTTTATTTGCTATTTTTGACACTAAAATTTAAACAAACCCAAAATTTTTCCTTTTTCTTCTTTTTCTGTTTTGGCTTGAACAATTCCCATTTTTGTAAGTAATCCATGGAAAATATTATTTCTTTCCCGATCGTTTACTGGAGGAATATTATAAAATACTTTTGCTCTTGCTTCATATTCAAAATCCATAATATCACTATGATTTAACAAGCTTTTATTCAAAACAATCTTTTTCCCTTTTAATTTTTCAAAGATAGTACGGTCCCTTCGCATCAATTTATTTAATTTTATCGATGATGGTTCAATCAAATAAAGAACATCATGACAAGCCGCATCATCATCAGAATCATTCAAATCGACTAAAATAACATCTGCATCTTTGTGTTTTAATAATTCCATCGCAAATTGATCTTTGGTAATAGAAATCATCTTCTTTTCATTAAAATATCCAAAATCTCTCTTACCAATTTCAATTGCTACAACAGTCATAGAAAAAGTTTGCTCTAATTCTTTTTTTAGCATGTAAATAAGAGTAGTACTTCCTGCGTGGTCCGTAATGTTTTTTACCCCAATAACATGACTTCCACCTACTACCTTTTCTACTACGGTATCAGATAATTCATTCAGTTGTTGAATATGAGCCACATCTTTATAACTATTCGGATGATCCAATAAATACTTTAAACCATCTAAGTTCGTCGTAAAATTGTAATATCCCATCGAAATTAATTTGGATAGAAAACTAGAAGACGAAACTTCCGGTAAATTTGGCAAGAAAAGAATGATTTTTTCCACATCCAAATTCATCGAAATCTTCTGTAAATTGGCAACGTTTTGATAATCTTTAATTGCAGTTACATCAAGAATCATTCTACCAAAAAAGAAGTTGCGAAACATATTGACAATCTCATCTGCATCAAATTCGCCACTTACACTTTTAATCACATCAATGTCTAATCCCGCTAATACTTCTCTTTGTTGATTCGATACAATAACGTTCACAGAACCACCCACTCTCTTCTACGTTTGACTTTCGCTATCTGTACCAGAACTATAAATCATCTTTGTTTCCCCTTTTACTTGAAGTGCACTAAATCGAGGTAAAATTTTATTCAGTACCGGTATATCAATGTTAACAAACGTAATAACACTATAATACGTTCCACGATAAAGTTCATCCGTAGAATTATTTCCTTCTCCTACGGCTGTTACTTTATAGCAATATCCGTACTCACAAGTATAACCATCCTCTACATTATTTGTATATTCACGAGGAATATCTACATATTTTATTTTATTTAAGTATGCTATAATCTCTTCTTTGGCATCCTCCGTATATCCTTCATGTTGCTCAATCAAACTGATAATTTGATTTTTCACTCGAAATGCCCTCGTATAATTAACCGAAAACGCCAAATATCCATTGATGAGCAACAAAAAGACAATGATGATATAAATTGTCATTGTTCCGCCAATTGCTTCTTTCATTTATATCACCTCTTTTTATCCATAAATTTTAAAATCAGATCTTAATATTATAAAACATTAATCATTGAAATTATTCTCTATAACGTTTACATGATCCATCGTCATTATACTCTACACAAGTGGCAGTTTCATTCCACTGATTTGTAATACTATCCTTGATCTGCGGAAATAAAAACCAGAAAAAGGCAATAACTGCTCCAATCGCAATAATCGTAATAACCGTTAAATTTAATTCTCCAGTAGCTGCTTTCATAACATCTACTCCTTTCTATTTATCTATTTTTAGTATAACAAAAAAGAATTTGTTTTACAACGTTTTTTAATTAAATCTGAAACATCATTAACATAGCAATTAAAATTAGTAACATGACACCAACACCTGTCACTACCAACATGATCATCGTTTGACTCTCCATAAAGTTCAAACGTTCCTTGTATTTGGTTTCTCTTGCTTTGTTTTGTAGGTTAGAAACCGTTCTAGAAAACATCAACAATCTTTCTTGTTTCTTCTCTTGTGAACCAATTCCCAAACGATATAACAAACGCATCATACGCATAGAATCACGAACAGGATATAGATTAGCAAATTCCATATAAGGATCAATACTTGAATCTCCAGCGTCAATTTTTTCTACCAGTTGACGTAAACCTGGTTTAAAAATATCTGGTGCATCATCAATCGACTTACCAATCGCAACAGGAACCGTATAGTGCTGAACCAAAATTTCCAGTCCCTTTAAATAGTATGGCAACATAATGTCAATTTCATGTAAATGTTGTTTATAGTACTTTTTTAAACTCATATATTGAATTTTAAATGTAAGATAACCAATAACAACTGCTAACGTCACATTTAATAAGGAAAGATTATTTAAAAATACCAACAAAAACAATACGGCTACCATAAATGCCTGAAACAATCGTCTTTTAAATAATTTTTCCACATCGACACTTTCCCCATATTTGGCATAAACCAAGAAATCGTAATCGTCTTCTTTCAACAATTTGAAATAGGGATCGTTATCTTGAATAAACTTATCTTTATCGATTGTTTTATTATAAATTAGAACAAAGGCAATGATAACTCCTACAATAAACACTTCCATTATTCAACACCCACATTCTCATTATAATATCTCTCTCCTTTTAAAAGGAAGTAACTGTTAATAATCAATACAGCATGCAGTAACACTTGTATGTACCATCGATCTAACAACGAAATATACGTCTCTCGTCCCAGTAAGTACTGCATCAACATAACCATCAAGAAAAGCATAACACCATAACGTAAAAATGATTTATGAAAAGTTGCTCTTTCAATACGGTCACGGTAAACACTTTCTACCAACATGTCGATATCAAGTTGCATATTATCCAAACTCTCGCCTGTATCTCTTGCTCCTTCTTTGGTAATTTGTAAAAACAACTGGTGCATATTTTTAACAATATAATATGGATACTTTTGATTCATAAAAGCAATCGATTCATCGATACTACCATTTTGATAAGCAAGTTCGATCATATGATTGACATCAGTTAATACAGGATCTTCTAATACACCAGAATTTACCACGCCTTCTAACGATTTTACAAAAGATTGAGTTGTTGCAAACTCCATGATCGTATTGGTTGTATACACTTGAATTTGTTCAAAAATAAATTCACTGTACACACGTTTACATCTTAAAAAGGCCAAGTATGGAATAAAGGATACCGCAACAACCATATAAATAATTGATACTAACAAATTATAAAAGTAAATATACGAAACAATTCCAGCAAATCCAGCAAAAATAATTACTTGTACCGTATACTGTCTTGCTGTATATTCTTGTCCTAACTCCTTCGTTTTTTCTCTTACGACTTTAAAAGAATAAGGAGCAAATTTATCGTAGGCCACTTGTACTTGCTCTACAATGTATTTATAAACATTTTTCCCTTTGTAGTTTCGATATAGCATGATAAAAATGGCAATGAGAAGTAAAATAAATAACTCCATACTTTCATCTCCTTTATATTAACTCTTCTAAGTCATTTGATTCGTTTGTTTCCTTACTTTCCATTGGAGTAAAATGAATATTTTGATTAGCCAAATACTCTGTTAAATAAGGACTTGGGGACTGTAGAACCGGTTTCCCATCAAACGATTTTTGATAAAGTGTACGCGATTGAATTTTATTTTCTTTATCTACATAAAACTCCACTACTTCATCGATTTCACGATGGAATTTTTTATATTTTTGACTATAATAGGCCTTGATGTGCACACCTAATTGAATATAGCGATAGATGGTATTCAAAAATTGATTGACATCGATATCAGTTTCCATCAAACTGTACATACGATAAGGAATTGCACTGGCTTTATCTGCGTGAATCGTCGATAAAATATTGTGTCCAGATGAGATTGAGTTACGAACTGCACTAACTGCTTCTGCACTACGAACTTCTGATAGTAAAATCCATTTTGGGTTTTGTCTCATACAAGTAACCAATACATCGGTATAAGAAGCAATATTGTTAGTTTTCATCGCTACAATATCACGCTCTGGAAAAATACGATCCAAGTGCAATTCCAACGTATCTTCAATGGTAATAATCTTTTCGTTCGTCTTCGTATGACTGGCCAAGTATTTTACAAACTCGGTTTTACCAGAACCAGTTTCACCACTCACAATAATATTACAATGTCCCTCTACACACTTAATCAAAAAATCATGAATGTTAAGCGGAACATAATCTTCTTCTAGTAACTTCTCTTTTTGTAAACGAATTTTGGCTGGTGTTTTACGAATAACCAGGGCAATACCATTGGTCGCAATCGATTCGTGAACAAAGTTAAGACGCAATTCTGAACTTTCTGCGTCCAAAAATGGTTTAGCATTGTTAAATGTTGTTCCCATAACGTTAGAACACTGGAAAGCCAATTTTTCCACAAATGCGTTGGTAAGACCTGGAATCGTCACCCGAATAGAACCCTGAGTCAAAGAGCGAACCCACGTTTGACCATTGTTGGTATAAGAAATATCAGTAATGTCATCATCAGCAAGAAGTTCCTGAAATGGACCAAAATCCAACTGATCAAAAATGTTTTCCCTCATTTTTCTCATCCCTTTCTATTCTGTTGCTGTTGTATCATCTGTCCATACCGTAACACGGTTAATAAAATCTTTCAAATCATTGCTACTAAGTTTTACTTCACCTGGTTCCTCTTTCAAACTTTCAGCAGTCGGAACTGGAATCAATGAAGTTTCATACGCTCTTAAGAAACTTGCTTTACGAAGAAGAATATGATATTCCTCAGGTACCGCAAAAATCATAAGGGCTGGTGTCTTCTTTTCTTCCAAATTAGCAAATACTGGATCACCATTACTATCTAATACGGCTAATATTTTAACGTTTTCCAATAGTTTTCCAACCATAATTTTATCTGGTTGATTGGCATTTTCGTCGTCTAATTTGTTAATTGCCTTTAGATAAATATCGATATAATTTCCTGGATACATCATATTACCATAAGAAGATTCAGTATCGACAGTAAAGTTATACAAAACATATCCTTCAGGATACTCCAAAATACTATTGGCTTTCAATTGCTCTTTTTCTACGACACTTCTACCATAGAACAAACTTCCTGCAGGAATGACACTATCAGAATTGGCATACTTATCTACGACATTGGATGCCTCCATGATGACGTCCCCATTCAAAAGTGCAGGAACTACTTCCATTGTGCCAATCATATCGGAAGTAATTTGTTGTCCTGCTGTGATGGTTTCTTTCGCATATGGAACTGTTTTCGTTTGTAACGTCGATTTAATTCGCATGTTATATCCCACATACAAAACAATAACAGCAAGCAATACACCAACAACCGTAACGGTATTTTTGTTAGTAAGAAATTTTTTAACCCCTGTTATAAAATTGCTCATAATCTAATTTCCCTTCTTTCATTAAATCTTCTACCAAACGATTCTCATCATATTTGGTTTCCAAAATAGCATCGATACGATTACTAATATCCAAAGCTTCACTATTAAACGTAACACTAGTTGAGGAATCAACTTGGATACTTACTTTGGGTGGTGTCTCATTAATATCATACATCTTAATATTATAACTTCTATTTTGGTTCACAGATTGTGAGAATCTTCTAACAAAACTTTCAGCAAATTTTTCTTTATCCATTCTAAGTTGCCCTGTCAAACGATAAAATCCAATATCCACAGCATCGGTCATTGCTGCTTCGGTAGTATCTTTCAACAAGTAATAATCCATTTCGTTTCCGGAGAAATAATTTGAAACAAGCAGAACAACTCCGAAAGCCAACAATCCTAAAGCAATGATACCGGCTGCTAAAACTCCTTTGCTCATATTATTCCTCCTTACTCTTTATATTTATTATTTGTAATATCATAATTTCCAAAATATGTGATACATGAAAAATTATAAGTATTACTATATGAAGTATCGCAATCTTCACCATATTGATTGTTGCAACCAATTTTTCCTCGATGCTTAATATTGTCACCAAAAATGGCCGCATTATTTAAGAAATTACTTTCACAAACCGTCATACCATTTATTTTCCTACAAGACATATCGTAATCTAAATAACTATCTTGATCGGCATTGTAATCTCTTATTTTACTCATTGTTTGACGATCCAATCTGATTTCATAATCCAATTCTTGATCATCCGTATAAATAGAATCATTTTTTTCTTCTATCTTGCTTGTTAAAGAAACCGGATTGATTGGATAACTACTATTACGCGTATTGGTCGCTCCACAACTCCAATTCCATCTAGGATTTCTACCTAACGGATATTGCTCACTTGTCGGGAAAACTTTATTTAATGAGATTGGTCGGAAAATATAATCCATATATTTCGGATCTGGATTTGGATCCGGCTCTGGATCTGGTGTTGGATCCGGCTCTGGATCATCAGGATCATCCGGTGGTGTGCCATCCTCTTTTAAAGCATAGAAACAACTAATATCAATATCCCACTCTAAGAAACCATAATCTCTAATTTCGGCTAAAATATTATAATCAATACCACTACATTCTTGATTTTGCTGATTACTACAACCAGTTTCGCTATTAAAGGTATCTAAACTTACACCATTTACCTTAACATCATACCAATTTGCATTGGTATCATTTGACAACAAACTAGTATAAAAACGATTTCCACCATATTGATATCTTTCTGTATTAGCAGTTAATGCATATTTTACTTCACCATTTAATTGATCAATATAAGCCATTGGAAAATTATAAGTTCCTTTGGTTTGATCTTCCTCATCTTTTTCTAACATACTATTTTTATAATTACCGTTGGTAGTCGAAAAAGAAGTTTTTTTACCTTTTGGATTTTCTACCGTAATAGTATACGTTGCAGTATCAACAGAAACCTCCGGCTCTGTTTTACAAGATTCAATTGCTTTCATTGCTGTATCTAAATCCGTTTGATATTTCGCATCTGCTTCAGCATTCGTAAGGTAATAGTCCACTCCACTTGTACCACTACAACCAAGCCATTTACAAGTTGAAGTACATTCTACATTATTAGAATATCCACGAATAAAGCCATTTTTATCTACAAAGTAAGAACGATATACAGTATAAGTTGGCATCTCAAAATAACCATTTTGAGTTTTTAAAGTAACATCGGACCACGCTTTTTTACTTGCATCTTTATAATAATAGAATCCAGCACAATTTCCATGAGCAGCTAAATTATCAGTTTTACATTCTGGAATAGAACTTGTCCACGTTATATTACCATTGCTATCTGGAGAATAATATCCAAGTGGATCTTTTGTTCTTACATTTCCTTCTTGATAATCAAATTTCTTGTCGTTAGGAGTGGCTGTATAAGATAAAATCGGAGTGTTTCCGCTACTTTTTTTGTATACTTGTTGATAACATTGATTTATACATCCTTGACTATAAGTTCCACCATCACAAGCCAAAATACATGAATCAAACTCTTCGTTAGGTCCTGCTTTTTCATTGTGACTATCTCCAAAAATACCACCATTACAATCTGGAGTAGGAACGCAAACTTTTGGCTTTTCCGGCAATGCCCCTGTCACTTTTGATTGACATTCTAATTTAGAAGTCACCGTAACTTCATATTCAATAGCCATACCAGCTTCTGTAGCGATTGGAGGTCCATATGAAACAGTTATTGTTTCTTGACAATTCTTTTTACAATATGGATTATCAGGAACTTCTACTTCTCTACTTCCAATAAACGTTGCTTGGTTCGTTGCAACAGTCGGATCATAAGAACAAACTAATTTTTGCGTTTGATTATAATCAGCATTATTATTGGTAAAACTATTTTCTTGATTTGCTTCTAACAACTCTTTAAATTGGTTTTCTTTGGCAATTGAATCACCGCTCAAAGTTACTTCTGACTCTCCTGCCACAACATTAATGGTATAAGTTAAGTAAGAATTTTGACATGTTTGCTGTTTTTCCTCATCAAAACTTGCAAAATATTTAGGACGAATAAACAATTCTACTTCCGCAGCATTTTCACTTAACGGAATGCTCAAAGTCCACGGTTCAGTTGTTTCACGACTTTCTGTTCTGCCTTCCTTGATAAACATTACTTCAGCATCCGCTGGAATATTTTGTAACTGTGCGGTCCAATTATTAGCACGAGTGGGTGGTATATAATCAATAGCATTATAAGCCGCTTGCTCTACTTCAGGATCATTCAAACACGATTCGGTTGTGGTAGTAACCCCTGAACCCTGATTTTCTGATACAGGCGCTTCTCCATCTTCTGCCAAAACAGAAAAACCAACGACTACAATAAAAAACATCACTGTAAGCGTTGCAAGAAAAGATACTAATTTTTTCTTCTTAAATTTCTGCATTCGTTTCACCTTCTTTTAAAACCTGCTTGATTTCTTGGTATGTTTCCCTTTCTGTAATCGTATTCTTGGTAATTTTTTCAAATTTACGTACCAATCTACCTTCCACTTTAAATTCATATTCTGTCGTTGGGCCAAAAAATCTTGTACAAGTGATCAATGTAATGAATTTATCATTCTCGTTCACATCTACACCAAAGTCAAAGTAACTATCTTTCTGAGCTTGTTGAATGTAATCATTGATTTTTTCATCTTCCAAAACGCTTTCATCATTTTCTGATCTAACGAAAGCGACAGAATAAATACGATAAAGATAATCCTCATTTCCTATTGTTAATTGTATATATTGATTCTCTTTGGCAAAATCAGTATATACAAAGCCAAGCAATTGTTCAAAACGTACATGATTTGGATTAGCAATCATTGGATGACTAGAAACATTTTGAATATTGTGTCCTAAAACCTCAATATGTTTTTCAAGTTTGTTTACTGGATGATTCATCCAAGCATAATCATATGCTTCTCCACTTTGATTCTTTGTTGTAATATCGACAATAGGATAATCAATATTCGTTCCTTGCACTCGGATCCATCCTAATACGTTACCCGACGTTTCACTTATCTTTTCTTTCACATAAGATACTCTACCTTCTATTTTATAATAGGGAAATAGATAATCTTTTACCAGAAAACTTCCTACTACTAATGCTAATGCAATAACTAAACCAAGTAATAAAACTCTTCTGCTTTTCATATTGATTAACCTTTCACGTAATAAGGATCCTCACGTAATCCTGTTCCACTAACAATCCGAACATCTTTATTAAAATATGCCACCAATTTTACCCCTGCTTGCGTTGCATCATTCAATGTTTGTGTAAAAGGACTACCAGCACTTGCCATCACATACTTAATATTATCTGTCTTAGAAGAATTCAAATACCAATAATCACTATCATCCTGGCTAGTATTTTTTGCCGAAAAAATTTCATAAGCATTTGGCGCCGATATTCTAACCTTATATTTATCTACACGCTTTGCCTCAAACGTCGCACGTTCATCATAGACAGGAACCTCTATTTCTTTATTCACAAATAAATCTGTATTCACATAAGTATTTAATTCATTGGAAATTTGATAACCAATATTTCCTTTTTGCTTTGGATTATAAATTTTATCATTTTCACCATTTTCATACTTAATGGAAATATTTTGTCCATTGTTTCTTAAAACACGATCCATAACAACTTTAGTTGTACCATCTTCATCAACTTCCATGATACGCCACAAATATCCAGAATACATCAAATATTCTCCACTTTGTCTTTCATTCAAATTTGTTTGTAAACGGGCTTGCTTATAATCACTTAACAAGTATGGATCAACTTCCGTTCCACTTCCTCCAATAATTGCCGTATCACTTAATACATTGACAACAGGTCGAACACCTAGCAAAGTTTGAGAGGTAAAACTCAACAAATTGGTACCATCAGAAAAGATAAAATCGTTACGATTTACCCACGCGGCTTCATTGTCTTTCACATTTAACAACCAATACATATATGGCGCTTGTAAATAACTATCATAACCGTCCTGCAATGATTGATTAAACTCCTGAACAGAAAGTAAACCAACAGGCATTTCCTTTGTTTGCTTATCACAAGTCGTTTTGTTTAATTCTGTAGGAGTAATAGAATCTGCACACCAAGTACTGTCCTTCACAATCCACTCTTTGGCTCTATCACTAATATGATCGTAAAAATAATCGTTTAACCATGTTTTGATATCACTATCTTCAAATGTCCCTTTTTCACTATTGTAGTTCATATTACCAACCGGATAAGCACTGATCAATTTCACAGTACCATCATCATTTACTCCTACGATGCGCCATAACATCGAAGAAAACCAAACATAGTTATCTGAAACATTTCCTGTAAAATAACCAGTTCCATTTGTTTTATTTTTGGTTACCGTATTTAACATATCTACAACATAAACAGTTCTCTCTTTTACTGTCTTATTACGTAATGAATCATATGCAGTATAAGTTACAGTATAAGTACCAATCTTAGAAGTATCGATATCACTTTTTATTTGAACATCTTTCACATCCATCTTACCATCTTGTTTATCCACTACTTCCTTTACTCCCGGCTCTTGATAAGTAGAACCACGATCGACATTCATTTCATCTTTTCCATTTAACGTAATCTCAGGCCCCGTATGATCGACATTAGATTCCATCTTGCCACATTTTAAATAAGTATAA
>CAMMJA010000008.1 GCA_946497145.1 uncultured Mycoplasmatota bacterium
TATGCCCATTTACATATTACCCATCAAGCCAATATGTTCGATTAGGAAGTGAAAAAGATGAAATTATTATATGGTTCAAAAGAAGCATTATCACTTGATCATATTGTCGATGTCACGCAAACATACTGCATGGAACATATCGATCGTTTTCAGGAAAAAGATCTTACTCGCTTGTCCAGTTTAGCAGAACTTAAAAATTTAAATGCAACAGGAAAACAACGATTTCAAGATTGTACGAGTATCATTGACAAGACGATGATGTTTTCAGAACTAAAGGTAGAAACCGTAACGGCACTAGCCAGTTTACTTTTGTTAAAACAATCATCCATTATGAAACTAACGACCAAAGAGTTGGTCCATTTTGCGTGTTATTTGACAGAGCGACCATTGGAACTTTATCCTAAGTTAGCCGTGCTTTTTGGAAAAAAAGAATTACTAGATGCGTTGTTTCAACGTAGCGATAACTATTTTGAACAACGTAGTATCTTTGCATATATGGAAGATGAAAGCAATCGATTAAAAATTGATTGCCAAAACCATGAAGATGTTTTAAAATATCAAGAAGAAATGAAACAGTTTTTATTACAAAACGATTTATCTACGATATTGGAAAAGACCAACTATCAAAAAGAGTTGCGAGCAGTCCAAGATAGTTTAGAACAAATTATTATGAAATGAGGCATAACATGAAAGTAGAAGAGTTTGATTTTGATTTAAAAGAAGAATATATTGCGCAAACACCACTAGAACAAAGGGATCATTCTCGTCTTTTGGTTTTAGATAGAAAAACAGGTGAAATAGAGCATCGTCATTTTACCGACATTTTAGAATATTTGAATGAAGGGGATACTTTGGTGTTAAATGATAGTAAAGTATTGCCTGCTCGTTTGATTGGAATGAAAGAAGATACCCAAGCAACGATAGAAGTATTGTTATTAAAAAATGTAGAAAACGATGTTTGGGAAACTTTGGTGAAACCAGCAAGAAGAGTAAAAAAAGGAACGATGGTTACCTTTGGAAACGGAGAACTCAAAGCGCGTTGTATCGAAGAGTTGGAAGAAGGAATACGCAAGTTTGAATTTCTTTACGATGGAATTTTCTATGAAATATTAGATCATTTAGGAACGATGCCCCTTCCTCCTTATATTCATGAAAAATTAAAAGACCAAAATCGCTATCAAACGGTTTATGCCAAACAAGTGGGAAGTGCAGCAGCACCTACAGCCGGTTTACATTTCACGGAAGAACTTTTAGATAAAATTAAAAAAAAGGGTGTTCATATTGCTTATATTACTCTTCACGTAGGACTTGGAACGTTTCGCCCTGTAAAAGTAGATACGGTAGAAGAACATCATATGCACCAAGAATATTATTGTATGACCAAGGAAGTAGCCGAGTTGTTAAATGAAACCAAAACCAAAGGACATCGTATCATCAGTGTCGGAACCACTTCTACTAGAACGTTAGAAACGATTATGGGAAAATATCATACGTTCAAAGCGTGTAGTGGTTGGACCGATATCTTTATTTATCCGGGTTACAAGTGGAAAGCCATCGACGGATTGATTACTAACTTTCATTTGCCTAAGTCGACGCTGATTATGTTAGTTTCCTCTTTTGCAGGAAAAGAAAAAGTATTAAATGCTTATCAAGAAGCCATCAAACACAAGTATCGCTTTTTCTCGTTTGGCGACAGTATGTTTATCAAATAAAAAAAGAAATGAACGAATTCATTTCTTTTATTTTGTTTTTGTATAGGCATTGTGTGCATCTTGTATATTACGTGCAATTTCGCTTTGCACTTCGCTTCTAATTTCTGGTATTGAAATGTGTAAACTAGCCAATTTTTGATCAAGTAACATTTTGCAGGCCACTGTATTGGTATCTGTGTTGTAAATATCGGCAATTTTTTCTTCTGAAAGATCAGATACTTGTTGGAAATATTTTTCATCAGCAAAAATAATTCCCAAAGACATCGTTTTTAACAACAAATCTTTTTGTTGTAAATTAACATCGTTACCAATCGTAGTAGATAATAAGTTTCTTGATGCAGCAGTGGTATCGATTCTTTTGTCTACCAAGTTATCAGATAACACGTTGTGTTGTGCCATTACAATTCCTTTCAAAAGATCTTCTTTACTACCAGAAGCCAACAATTGTTGATAAGTCATCGCACCCATTCCTTCGATGGCAGCAACTTTGTCACTTGTTTTAATATAACGCATCATATTCCTCTTCCCCTTTCTTGGCTCTCTATGATACAATATTTTTAGCAATTTGTCAAGAAAGAAGTGAAAAAATGAAGATAACGTACTATTTACAACAAAAAGAAGCCCACACGAATGCTAGATTAGGGAAGATCAAGACCAACTATGGAACTTTTGAAACACCCATGTTTATGCCAGTTGGTACCAAGGCCAACGTCAAACTCTTAACACCAGAAGAACTTTACGATATGCATTGTGGTATCATTTTGGCTAATACCTATCATTTGTGGCTTCGTCCTGGAGAAGATGTGATCAAAAAGGCAGGAGGACTTCATTCTTTTATGAACTACAAGGGTCCTATTTTGACAGATAGTGGTGGTTTTCAAGTTTTTTCGCTTGCCAAAAACAAAGCCAAGGATATTACAGAAGAAGGCGTTCATTTTAAAAGTCATATCGATGGTGCTCCTTTGTTTTTGACACCTGAAAAATCGATTGAAATTCAAAATAAACTAGATAGCGACATTGCTATGAGTTTCGATGAGTGTCCACCATATCCTGTTACGTACGACTATATGAAAAAAAGTGTTGAACGAACACTTCGTTGGGCCAAAAGAGGAAAACAGGTACACAACAATCCGAATCAAGCATTGTTTGGCATCGTGCAAGGTGGTGAATTTGAAGATTTAAGACGTTATAGTGCACAAGAAACAGTCAAGATGGATTTTGATGGCTATAGCATTGGTGGAACGAGCGTTGGAGAAAGCAAAGAAGTGATGTATCGAATGATCGACTATGCCATTGCTTATCTTCCTGAAGATAAAGTAAGATACTTAATGGGAGTAGGAGACCCTGTTGATATCATCGAAGGAGTCATAAGAGGAATCGATATTTTTGATTGTGTCTTACCGACTAGAATCGCTCGTCATGGACAAGCGTTTACCAAATATGGTAAAATTAATTTACACAATCAAAAGTACAAAGAAGATTTTCATAAAATAGAAGAAGATTGTGATTGTTATACTTGTAAAAACTATACCAAAAGTTATCTTCGCCATCTTATTGTAACGGATGAAGTGTTGGGTGGACGTTTGTTGTCGATCCACAATATTCGTTTCTTGATTCGCCTGACGGAACAAATTAGAAAAGCAATTCAAACGAATGCATTATTAGAATATCGCAAAGAATTTTTAGAAAACTATCAAAATAAAAATGTAACCAAATCCTAAATTAGGTATGGTTACATTTTTTATAGAAAAAATTGGGGTTGATTGTCATTGGTTAGATATGCCGTGTTGGAAGTCGTTGTTCCCGCTTGTTTTGATGTAGATGTGTTACTAGTTTCTTTTGGCTCGTCATCATCTTCTTTGATGGCACCCATGATGCGAAACATTGTTTTGGCATTGTTCCAAATTGGTCTGATTTGGTAGAATATAGGAATGGCTTGATTCACAACGTTTAGTGTTTTTTGGGTATTAGAAAGAAAGTCACTCCAATTGAATTTAGGTTTAGGATAGCCAAATGATCCCATGCTGGAACTACGCCGAAATAGTCCCCGAAGTCCACCTCCTCGATTCATACGAGGAGCAAAAGTTTGATATCCCTGATAAGGGTAGTAATTGTAATTATTGTACATGTTAGCCCACCTCTTTACTATTACTATATGATAAAAATGTAATTTGTGAACGAATTGAGGGAAAAAAACTTTAAAATCATTTCCAAACTTATTGGATTATGTTATAATTCAAATAGAATAGGAAGAGGGTGAAACGATGGAAACATTCTTACAACCGTTTATTTGGATTTATCATTTTGTAAGAGCCGTTTTTCTTTTGCCCGCTAAAATATTAAATTATGCTTATACAGGCGTCTTAGCCATCATAGATCACTTTACGCATAAAAATCGTATTCAAATGCGCCTAGAAGAACAAGAAAAAGATGCTGAAGTAGAAGAAAAAATAGAAGATATGATTCCTTCTGAGATTATCAGTATCAGCCCAAATCGCTCTGTTATGCCACTGGAAAAGAAAATTTCTTTTCGCTATGTGGTTAAAAATGATGCTGGACAGACGATCAAAAGTATTTTTGATGCTTATAGTCAAGAAGAAGTATACAATTTCTTGACGAACGAAGGATACCAGGTAGTAAGTATCAAACCACGAAAACCATACGATATCGAACTATTTGGAAGTGGTCGTATGAGGCCAGGGGACCTTTCGTTTGCCTTAACACAATTATCAACTTATATTAAAGCAGGTATTCCTTTGATCGATTCGGTTCGCATTCTTGCCAAACAATCTACCAAACCAGAAAAAAGAAGAATTTATGAGAAAATTGTCTATGAACTACTAACCGGGGAAAATTTTAGTACTGCCTTAGAAAAACAAGGGAAAACGTTTCCAAAGTTGTTGGTTAACATGATTAAAACATCTGAAATGACAGGAGATTTGGCCAATACTCTAGATGATATGGCCGATTATTATACGTCTATTGATCAAACACGAAAACAAATGATCAGTGCGATGACGTATCCTGCGATTATTTTTGTTATGGCGATTGGTGTAATTGCGTTTATCTTGATGTTCGTCGTACCAAAATTTATCGAAATGTTTGAAGAACAAGATGCGCCACTTCCTTGGATCACCAAGTTTGTCATCAATGCGAGCAATTTCTTGAAGTACAATTATTACTGGCTCATTTTGGCTCTTGGTGTGTTTATCTTTGTCTTTTACATGCTTTATAAAAATGTCACCGGCTTTAAAAAAGCCGTGCAGACAATGACCATGCATATTCCTATTGTTGGAAATATCATCATTTATAACGAAGTGACAACCTTTACAAAGACGTTTGCTTCTCTTCTTAATCATAGTGTTTTTATTACGGATAGTATGACGATTTTATCTCAACTTACCAACAACGAAGTATATAAGAAAATCATCAATCGCTCTTTGGTAAACTTAAGTAAGGGGTCTAAAATTTCGGAGGCATTTAAAGGTCAATGGGCGTTTCCAGTGGTTGCTTACGAAATGTTGGTGACAGGAGAAAATACCGGACAACTTGGTTTAATGATGGAAAAAGTTTCCGAACACTATCAGAACCTTCATAAAAATGCAGTAAACCAACTAAAAAGTTTGATCGAACCAATTATGATTGGGTTGTTGGCTGTTATTGTCGGTGGTATCATTTTATCGATTATCATTCCAATGTTCTCGCTATATAGTGAGATACAGTAGTAATAGGGGGAAGTTATGGAAATTGTTTATTACATTATCTTTTTCGTCCTAGGAACCATACTTGGTTCTTTTTACCATGTTGTTGGAATGCGCTTAGCCAAAGGAGAAAGTATCCATTATCCTGGATCTCATTGTGATCAGTGTAATCACCCACTCAAAACAAGAGATTTGGTCCCTCTTTTTTCCTATTTATTTCAAAGAGGAAAATGTCGATATTGTCATGCTAAAATATCCTATCTACATCCCATAATAGAAGCATCAACCGGTTTATTATTTTTGATTGCGTACTATTCGTTTGGCTTTAGTTGGGATCTGTTGCTTGCTTTGGGAATCATTTCTTTATTGGTTATCGTGATCGTGAGTGATTTGAGTTATTTGATCATTCCTGATGAAGTCGTGTTGTTCTTTGCCGTTTACTTTTTACTTGTTGAATTTTTAAAAGGTGGCATCTCTCAATTTCTTCTTTCTTTAGGGAGTGGTGTGTTTTTATTCCTTGTCATGTATGAACTCATGCTTTTGGGTAACTTCTTGTTTAAAAAAGAAAGTTTGGGTGGAGGAGACATCAAGTTAATGTTTTTAGTAGGAATTGTACTAGAACCATTTTTGGGCTTAGTGAATATTTTTCTAGCCAGTGTCTTTGCCTTGCCAGTGTCTTTATTTCTTTATCGAGAAAAAGAAGAAACTATCATTCCTTTTGGACCATTTTTACTACTTGCCTTCTTACTTTTGTTTTTTATGAAAATCGATCAAGAAACGATATTATCTTGGTTTAAATTTTGAAACTATGGTTTCTTTTTTTTTCATTTTATGATACTTTGGTAATAGGTGATACATATGAACAAAAACATGACTATTTTACCTGCAGATACTTACACAGTCGTAAACAAAACAACCTTGACTGATGTCGATAAAAAATTAATTACGATGCTTTATCAGCCAATTATTGGTTATACGGCTGTCAGTTTGTATTTTACTTTATTGGATGATTTAGATAAGAAAGAACTGATGAGTGAAGATGTAACACACCACCATTTAATGGCTACGATGCAGTTAAAACTAGATGATATTGTCATTGCACGAAAAAAGTTAGAAGCCGTTGGTTTGTTAAAAACTTATTGGAAACAAGATCATGTCAATAATTATGTTTATTTGATTTATTCTCCTCTTTCGGCTGCAGAATTTCTGAACCATCCTATTTTAAATGTCGTACTATACAATAATTTAGGAAAAAAAGAGTATGATCGAATCGTAAGTTACTATAAAGTTCCTAGGATCAATTTAAAAGAATATATGGACATCACATCTCATTTTGATCAAGTATTTACGCCAGTTGCTGGTACTATTTTAGAAGAAAATGATCATATTGTAGAAAAACAAGAAGGCAAGATTACTTTAGCAAAGCAACTAGACTTTAATTTGTTGATTTCAAGTATTCCTAAAAATATGATTAACGAACGTTGTTTTACAAACGATGTTAAGAATTTGATTCAAAATCTAGCGTATGTCTATCATATTGATGACTTGAATATGCAAGGGCTAATTCGCAATAGTTTGAACGAAAAGGGTTTGATAGATAAAACAGAACTTAGAAAAAGTTGCCGCAACTTCTATCAATTTGAAAATAGTGGTAAACTTCCTACCTTGATTTATACCAAACAACCAGAATATTTAAGACAGCCAGTTGGAGATCAGTCAAATTGGGCTAAGATGGTCTATACGTTCGAGACGGTGACGCCTTACGATTATTTACGAAGTAAATATAAAGGAGCAGAACCAACGGCACGGGATTTGAAGTTGATCGAAAGTTTATTGGTTGATCAACAGATGAAACCGGGAGTAGTCAATGTTTTAATTTCTTATGTGTTGAAGATTAACAATCAAAAATTAAATAAGAATTATGTGGAAACCATTGCGGGGCAGTGGAAACGACTAAACATCGAAACAGTAGAAGAAGCCATGAAGATTTCTGAAAAAGAACACAAAAAGATCAAAAAAATGATGAATAAACATTCTAGTAAACCGACCCGTACAGCCAAAGAAGAAAAACTCCCTGCTTGGTTTGATCAAGAAATTAAGAATGAAGAAGTAAGTCAAGAAGAAGAACAAGAATTAGAAGATATTTTGAAAGAATTTGCATCTTAGTTGTAATTGTGATATAATATGCGGCATAAAACCAAGAGAAAAAGCCCATAATAGGGAAAAGGGAGGAATTTCTCATGGATGCAAATGTCAAAAAAGAAATTATATCGCGTTTGATTTCTATTGCGACTACACTTACTTTTTTAATTGTCGTAACTTGGTTTTGGTTCGGTCCAAGAATAGAGATGACAGAAGCCAAAGCCGATATGTCTTCATCGATTGCGCAGGTGAGCAATTTGGAGTTTATAGACTTAAGCAAAGGGATTCGATTAGAAAATGCGTATCCTGTTCCTGATAGCATTGGTCAAGCAATGGAGCCGTATCGTTTTCAAGTAATCAATCATGATCAGAAAGAATCGACGTTTACCATCGCTTTTGTCAATGATTTATTGGAAATAGAAAAAGATAACTGCAAGATTCTTGCGAATAATTATTTGAGATACACCATTCAAAAAAATGAACAAGAACAAACGCCAGTACGCAATTTAGCACTAGATGGAAGCATGTATCAAGATACGCTAAAGTCAGGTGAAAGCGCAACTTATGAACTAAGATTTTGGATTGATCAAAATGCTGGAAACGAAATTATGAATACCCATTTTCATGCTAAAGTTTCTTTGCTTCAAGAAGTACAATCTGCATCTTAATTTAGAACAATCGTTCTATTGAAATGTGTAAAAATATGTGATATCATTCAAATTATGCTAAAAGAGTTAGAAAAAAGATAAAAAATAGGATATTTCTATACTAAGATAGTAAAAAAAGAGATATAATGTAATGTAACGTAGAGGTGAAACAATGAATTTTGATATAAAATATCAAGATAGAGAATATCAGTCGATTATTCAACCTATCTTGGAAACGGAGGACTTTCACAAAACCAAAGATATTATGCATCATGGTGTGAACCGTTTTGATCATTCGGTAAGAGTATCGTATTATTCTTATAAAATTTCTAAACTATTTCGTTTGAATTATCAAGATACCGCAAGAGGCGGACTACTTCATGATTTCTTTTTAGAAAATAATGAAAAGGGAAAGTTATCTACTTTGATCAATCATCCCAAGGATGCTTTAGATAATTCACGTAAGTATTTTGATCTATCTGATATGGAAGAAGATATTATACGAACGCACATGTTTCCTATCAATGCTAAACCACCAAAGTACTTAGAATCATGGATTGTCGATTTAGTAGATAATGTTGCAAGTGTTTATGAAAGATGTTCGACGATGAGTAAGCAATTATCTACTGGAATGAATTTTTTGCTTCTTATTATGATCAATTGGCTCAGATAATGGGCTTTTTCTTTTGTTTACATCTGTTTTTATTTAAGATATAATAAAAGTGGATGTGATAGTATGGCGAACAAAAAGAAAAGAAATTGGAAAAATATTTTTGTGAAATATGTTTTTATCAGTTTTTTAATTCCGTTGATCTTTTTGATTTATCGTATGATGACTGCGCCTAGCACCATTCCAGAAGGAGTAGAGTACGTAGGTCGTTTGAAAAGCGATTATGTTTTAATGTTTCTCCAGTGCTTATTGGGAATCTTTGCCATGTTACTTCCTGGTATTCTTTCTAAAAAATTTAAGTTGGTGATTCCTAGTAACATGTACTTTGTTTTTATCGTTTTCTTATATTGTGCAATCTTTTTAGGTGAAGTAAGAAATTTTTACTATGTAATTCCATATTGGGATACTATTTTACATACGTTCAGTGGAGCAATGTTGGGTGCACTTGGCTTTTCTTTTATTGTTTTGCTGAATAATGATCAAAATATTTCAATGCATTTATCGCCTTTGTTTGTTGCAATCTTTGCTTTCTGTTTTGCGGTAACCTTAGGTGCATTTTGGGAAATTTATGAATTTACTTTCGATGGAATATTGGGCTTAAACATGCAGAAGTTTGCTTTGGAAGATGGTACAAAGTTGGTAGGGCGTCTTGCTCTTAGTGACACGATGAAAGATATCATCGTAGATTGCCTGGGTGCTTTGTTTATGTCGATCATCGGTTATATTTCTCTAAAATATAAAAAGGGCTGGCTTGATTCCTTTACCATTCGCAGTAAAAAAGAAGGATAATATCCTTTTCTTATCTGTCCTCGTAACATAATGGATAGTGTAATTCCCTCCTAAGGAATAAATGTAGGTTCAATTCCTACCGGGGACACCATTTATGATGCAAAGAAGTAGAGAGAATCTACTTTTTCTATAATAGTTTAAAAGGAGTGAGTGAATGAAAAAGTTATGGGTATTGGTAGTATGTAGTATTTTTTTGTTCTGCTTAACTGGTTGCAGTAAAGAAGATTTGCAACAAGAAGAATTAACATCAGACAACGAAAAAAATCAAACGATCAATTTAAATGATAATGTGGAAGTATATGTGCAAATGATGGGGTTAGATAATGGTTGCGGTTTTTTGATGTTTACCACTAATCTTCGTGATGTTTTTCCTGCTGCATCTATTGATGAATACAATCGAGTACACTACTGGGTAGGGGATGATACGGTAGATGGTGAAATGTCTCAAAACCAATTGGAAGAAAATTTCGATCAGTTACAGTTTGATGGTGATCAAGAAGAACAAGCCGAAAAACTTTTAAAAGAAATAGGAGAAAACGACTATTCTGGAGTGAAGGAGTTTTCTTATCACTATTTGGATCACAAGTTTCAGTATACGTATTCTTATATAGAGTTTGCCGATGATCGCTATGTTAGTGATTCGAAAGACATTGCATTACAGTTGGAAAATGCTTTTAAAACAGCTATTCAGTTCAACGGTACTTGTGGTAGTGGAGACTATACTACTATTTTAGATGAGACGTTGTGTGATGAATACCATTTAACTTGTGATCGTTGGTAATTTGGTATAAAGAAATCAAGTTGGTAGATACTAATAAGGGAGGTATCTATGAACAATAATCAAGATATGGGTGAAATGACGTCGAAGGAAATTGGTGATTTGATGTCTAAAACTTTGATAGAACGTGGTAAAGAAGTGGCAAGAAAGCAGTACGGAAACGTAGATTATGGAGATTTACCCGCTAAGACATTGACAGAGTTGGGAAAACAGGCGCTTGCCAACGAGAAGAAAAGTGATTCATAAAACTAACAAGATCGTTAGTTTTTTGTTTAGATAAAATTATGATATAATTTTTTTGAAGTAAAAGTAGGTGAAACTATGTATGGTGCTATTGTAGGAGATCTGGTTGGATCTATCTTTGAATATCAGCAAGCGAGGAAAGTTGTTTCGATTGAAGTTCCCTCTCAGATGATTTTAAAAGAATCTTTTTTTAGTGACGATACCATTTTGACGGTAGCAATTTTAGATGCCATCTTGCATGATCAAAATTATGAATATTATTTAAAAGAATATGGTAGACGATTTGTTAATTATCGTCCACCTGTCAAGGAATATTTTAAAACGTCTTTTTCTCCTGGTTTTTTAAAATGGATGGATGGTTTTAGTGACGGAACGAGCAAAGGAAATGGAGCTTTGATGCGTATTTCCCCAGTTGGGTATTTGTTTGATACAGAACAGGAAGTAATCCACCATGCTACATTGGCAACGATACCATCGCACAATAGCCAAGAAGCAATCGAAAGTGCACAAAAAATTGCCTTACTGATTTTTTATGCTAGACAAAACTTATCCAAAGAACAAATCATAAAAAAACTAAATATTACTTTAAAGTATAAACCGTTTCAAAAATTTAATACGACGTGTAGTGATACCATCGATAACTGTTTGTATGCTTTGTTTACTTCTGATAATTTTGAAGACAGCGTCAGAAAGATCGTCTCATATGGGGCAGATACGGATACCAATGCTTGCATTGTCGGCTCTATGGCGGAAGCATTGTATGGAATGGATGATAAGTGGATCGAAGAAGCGAATCGTAAGATTCCTTCACAATTTGTAAAAACATTAAAACATGGTTATACAAAAGTAAAAAAATATTAGAAAATTATGTTATAATAATAAAAGAATAGGAGGATATTATGAAATTAGATGGGAAAGTTGCTGTTGTGACAGGTGGTGCCATGGGAAATGGCAAAGGAATTGTAGAAGTGTTTTTAAAGTATGGGGCAAAAGTAATTGTATTAGATTATGCCAAGGAATTAGAAGCGACTCTACAAGAATGGAAACAAAAAAATTATGATGTAGTAGGGTTTCAAGTAGATATTCGTAATAAAGGTCTATTAGATGATATTGTAAGGAAAGTGAGCGAATCATATCCAAAGGTAGATATTTTAATTAACAATGCCGGAGTATGTAAGTTGGAAACGTTCGAGAACATGTCTGATGAAATGCGTGATTTCCACTTTGATATCAACATCAAAGGTACGTGGAATGTGACAAAATCGTTCCTGCCTTTATTAAGAAAAAGCGGTAATGCATCTATTGTTAATTTATCTAGCGTAACGGGGCCTATGGTTGCCGATAGTGGGGAAGTAGCGTATGCGACGACGAAGGCGGCTTTGGTTGGCTTTACGAAAGGGTTAGCACAAGAAGAAGTCGTACATCGTATTCGTGTGAATGCTATTTTACCTGGTTATATTCATACTCCTATGGTAGATAAAATGGCATTATCTTCGAATCCCAATAACCCACAGTCAGTAATCGATGGAATTGCATCAGCGATTCCTATGAAGCGTCTAGGAACGATTTATGAATTGGGTGAGTTGGCTGCATTTCTTGCTAGCGATGAATCTAGTTATATTACAGGACATGAATTTGTGATCGATGGCGGCTCTACGTTGCCAGAAACATTGACCATGGGAGCGTAAGACATAAAAAAATAAAGAAAAATGAGTTTATTTGGACATTTTATGTTAAAATAGACTTATGTCCCCGTAGCATAATTGGATAATGCATTTCTCTCCGACAGAAAAGAGTGGAGGTTCAAATCCTCTCGGGGACACCATTTTTTATTGATATAATTTTAGGTATAAATAGAAAGGATACAAATATGCAAGAGATGATTATATCCCTGATGGATCAATTCGGCTATTTGGGAATCGCTTTTCTAATTGCGATTGAAAACATTTTTCCACCCATTCCATCAGAAGTTATTTTAACGTTTGGTGGGTTTATGACAACTTATACCAAAATGAATATTGTAGGAGTGATTGTCGCTGCAACCATCGGTTCTGTTTTAGGCGCAATTGTGCTTTATGGAATTGGACGATTATTAAACAAAGAACGTCTTGAAAAAATTGTCGCTTCGAAAGTAGGTAAAGTATTGCGTTTAAAGAAGAAAGACATTGAAAAAGCCGATGAATGGTTCGATAAAAGAGGAAGTTATACAGTATTCTTTTGTCGCTTTATTCCCATTGTACGTAGTTTGATCTCGATTCCTGCCGGTATGAGTGAAATGCCTTTTGGGAAATTCTTTATATTAACGACAATAGGAACAGCCATTTGGAATACGGTACTAGTAGTATTAGGATCTATCATGGGTTCTTCTTGGACCAAAATCGTCGATATCATGGATCAATATTCTAAAATAGGTTTATTGTTACTTGTTGTTGTTTTTGTCGCTTTCTGCGTGATTTTTTATAAAAAACGGCTAGGCAAGCACAAAAAAAAATGATATGATAATATCGAAAAGAGAAATCTCTTTTTGCCGATTTAGTTTAGTGGTAAAACAGGTCCTTGGTAAGGATCAGAGGCAAGTTCAATTCTCGCAATCGGCACCAGATTGATTGATACTCGAACTTTTCATTTATTTTAATGGTTCGAGTTTTAATATGTCATAAAATATGATATAGTGAATATAGAAGTTTATTTAAATAGTTTTTGTACAAGAGGATTTTAATGAAATAAGAAATGGACAAATCAGAATTGTAAATGACAACCAAGTTATAACAATAGATAATAAAAAGTTAGATAGGCAAATTGTGAAGAAATCAAAGTTTTAATACGAAATATAAGGATACGATTACATATTTGGGATTGGGAAAAATAGTTGTAATAAGTTAGTAACATATTGAAAGTAGCGAGGTATGGGTATGAAGAAAAAAATATTATTTTTGTTTGTTGTTTATAGTATAGTTTTATGTATTCCTAATAGTGTGTTTGCACACCCTGGAAAGACAGACGGAAATGGTTGTCATTACTGTAGAACAAATTGTTCAAAATGGGGTTTAAATAACAATGAGTATCATTGTCATAGTGGAAACACTTATACAAACTCAAGAGGTCAAATATACAATTCTGATGGAAGTTTAATTAGTGGTGATTCTTCTACTGACTCAGGATCAAATAATGATAATTCTAATAATACTATAACGTCACCATCAAGCCAAAAAAGTAATGATAATACATTAAAATCGATTTCTATAAATGGAGAGAATATCAATGTAACTGATACAATGACTTATAAAACTAAAAATGAAACAATAGATATTTTAATAGAATTAAATGATACCAAAGCAACTTATGATATTGATAATACTCCTTTACGTATAGGAGAAAATACCATTAACATAAAAGTTACAGCTGAAAATGGGGATATAAAGAATTATAGGTTGTTGGTAAATAGAGAAAAATTAAGTAATAACACAAATATAAAAATAATGGTTGATGATAAAGAAATTAATTTTGTTCTTGAAAGAGCAGAAGTTGATGTTTCCTTTGATACCAAAGACTTAAATTATAAGTATGAATTAGAAGATAATACATCAAAAATGCAAGTTGTTGGAGATAAAGAGTTAAAATCAGGCAAGAATATCGTAACTTTTATTGTAACAGCAGAAGATGGGACAGAAAAAGAATATGAATTGACAGTTAATAAAAAAACTATAACTGATGAAATACTGACTGCAATATTAAGTCTAGTAATACTGGGTGGGATTGGTTATGGGATATACTACTTTGCAAAGAAAAGAAAAAAATAACTGACCATGATGTCGTTTTTTTCTTATTTTAAATATGATATAATCGAAACATAACGAATTTCAGTGAGGAAGTAGATAAAAATGAAGTTAATTATCAAAGATTTAAAGAAAAAATTTGAGAAAAAAGAAGTGTTAAAAGGAATCAACTTTGAATTTGAAAAAGGGAAGATATATGGTTTATTAGGTCGAAATGGTGCAGGGAAAACGACACTATTCAATTGTATCAACGAAGATTTGCCAATCGATAGTGGATCTATTTACATGAAAGATAAAAACATAAGGAAACTAGAAGCAGAAGATGTGGGTTATGTTTTGTCGACTCCTAATGTACCTGAATTTCTAACAGGAAGAGAGTTTTTGAAATTTTTTATTGAAATCAATCAAGAACGAATTAAAGATCCAAAGTCAATCGATGAGTACTTCGACTTTATGAAGATTGCAGAAGACGATCGTGATAAATTGTTAAAAGATTATTCACATGGAATGAAAAATAAAATGCAGATGTTGGTAAATATCATTGCACAGCCAAATATTTTATTGTTAGATGAACCGTTAACTTCATTTGATGTCGTGGTAGCAGAAGAGATGAAACAGATGTTAAAAAGCATCAAAAAAGATCATATTATCATCTTTTCCACTCACATTATGGAGTTGGCCCTTGACTTATGTGATGAAATCGTCATTTTAAATAAAGGTGTTCTAGAAAAAATGGATCAAACGAATTTAGACGATAAAAGTTTGAAAAATAAAATTATGGAAGCGCTTAAGGAGGAATAACATGTTACACACTTTTTTAACTTCTTTTCGCTTAAAAAACACATATCGTGTCAATAGCATTATCTATTCTATTAAGGGATTGCCTATTGTAAATAAAATACTTCCTAGTCGTCTCTATCAAGTTCATGCTTTGAAAATACTAGCAAACATATTAAGTGGTATATGGGAAATCATTCATACTTTTTTAGGTAAGTTTCTTTATTTATTGCTTATGATCTTTTTCATGTTACCCGCTTATCAAACAGATCCAGCCAATACGTTTTTACATATTTTTACCTTTTTGACCATTGCAGGTGCACTTTTGAATACATACATGTTTAATCCAACGAAAGATAAATACTATGCACTGATCTTGATGAATATGGATGCTAAGGAATACACGATATCTAACTATATTTATGCCATGGTGAAAGTGGTTGTTGGTTTTTTACCTTTTACCATTGGTTTTGGATATTTTAATGTAGCGATGAAATTGCCATTGTGGGTAAGCATTGTAATGCCATTGTTCGTTGTCATGATGAAGACCATTTTTGTATTTTATTATATCAAACGATACGAAAAAACTAAAATTGCCGTAAATGAAAATCTTCCGACCAAAGCATCTTGGTTTTTCTTGATCATTTGTGTTGCTCTTGCTTATGGACTACCATGGGTGGGCTTTGTCATTACTCCGCTTTTCTTTTTGATTCTCTTTGTTTTGAGTTTATTAGTAGGAATTTATAGTTTATACAAAGTGATAACGTTTCAAGATTATAAAAAACTATATCGTTCTCTTTTAACTACTACCAATGTCTATGCAGTGCAAAATGCGAACAGTACAGAAACAATACGAAAAAATATTGCGAAAAATATTGAATATCAAGAAAATATCAGCAGTGATAAACATGGTTTTGCTTATTTCCATGATCTATTTGTGAAAAGACATAGTAAACTATTAACCAAAGCAGCCAAAAAACAATCTTTGGCTATGATTGCTATTTTTATTATTATCATCATGATGTGTTATGCGATGCCACCATTAAAAGAACAGTTAAACAATGTAACATTGACGTATTTACCTTACTTTGTTTTTATCATGTATTTATTAAATAGAGGTACGACTATCACACAAGCATTTTTTATGAATTGTGACCACAGTATGTTAACATATCGCATTTATCGTACTCCTAAAGTGATTTTAGGCATGTTTACAGAGCGCTTGAAAACGTTGATTTCGATCAATTTATTACCATCGAGTATCTTGGGTTTAGGACTTGCTCTTTTGTTATATGTGACAGGTGGAACAGATAATGTTTTCAAATATTTCATTTTATTTATTTCTATCAATGCCATGAGTGTTTTCTTTTCCGTACATTATTTGGTTATGTATTATTTATTACAACCATATAATGTCAATACAGAATTAAAAAGTAGTACGTATAAAGTGGTCCAAACACTTACTTATTTGATTTGTTATTTTATGATTCAAATACATCTACCAACATTTTATTTTGGACTTTCTACAATTGTATTCAGTGTTATTTATTGTATCGTATCACTTATTTTTGTATATCGTTTGGCCCCTAAAACATTTAAAATAAGAATTTAGTTTTATGGAAAATGACTTTAAAAAGTCATTTTTTTAATTGGTAGATATTGTCATGTTGATAGTATGCTTATTTATTAAGGAATTATGCATGATAGATGCAAAAACGTAAAAATGAACAGCATATTTTACAAAAGAAGTGTCAAACTATAAATGGAAAGGAGAGAAAACAATGTTCAAAAAAGCAAGCGCATTATTCGGTGCATTTTTGCTTATGATATCGTTGGTTCCAACACTAGATGTACAGGCAGAATCCAACAAGGTCGTCAATAGTCAAGATGAATTTAAACAAGCGTTAAGTGATGACAGCATCACGACGATTACACTAGGAAAAGACATTGAAACGACAGAAAAAATTAACATCATGCGTCCTGTTGTCATCGATGGAAACCATCATACGATGAAGTACGTTGGAACATTTGGATCGAGCGGTAGCAAAGATAACACTGTTTGGGGTGGAATCTACGTGTTGCAAGTGTACAAGACGACAGCCACCATTCGTAACATCAAATTAACTGGTGGTAATGGTGGATTATTGATCAATGGAGCCAATGTAACATTAGAAGGAACGATCGACGTATCTGGCAATGGTTTTGGTGGCATTGAATTAGGACAAGGTGTTGGTGTTAACAGTTCAGCCCATATCATTTTAAATAGCAACACCAATCTTGTAAATACAACCGAAACACCAGATAAACCAACCATTTGGGTACCAAAAGATTCTACCAATTCAATTCTAGAAGTAAATGGCGTCCAACAAGTACTTACAGCCGAACAAGAAATATCTTTACAAGAAATACAAGAATTGCTAACACCAGAAAATCCAGAGACAAGCGATTCACTTGTAATCTATGTAGCGATAGGACTTTTGGGAATCGGTCTTTTCATGATAGTATCTAATAAGCAATTACGAAAGAAACTTAGTGTGATCTAGTTTCTTTTTTTATGATTTTAGCATGAACGACAATACGTTTCCCAAAATTGTCTTTACAAGTAGAAAGAGTAAAAATTTTATCGTTATCATTTACTGTCGTTTGAAAATCAAACATACTTCTTTCTTTTATCGTTTTTAAAAAAAAGGAAAACTGTTTTTGGTCATCAAAATGTGTCGTAAGATAGTAACTTTCTTTATCGATGGTATAAACGCTAAAAATTTGCAAGAGCAAGTTGAATGCTGGAGTAGATATTTGGATGAGTGGCTTGTTGTTTTGATACCAATCATCATTTAATAAGTCGTTAAGAGAACCAAACATGGTACCGTCTGTGCGACCATGGCCATAAAGAATGGTATTCGCGTTCAATGATTGCCAATTGTTTCGAAAATCACCATAGATCCAACCGGCTTTGTTTTCTTGCTTTTCAAAGGAATGAGTAAGATAGAATTCGTTGTTGGTCGTTTGTACAATAGGATAATCAACAGTAGTGCCACTTATTTTGATCCACGCAACAGTATCAGAATTTTTTTCTGATAATTCTAGAAAGTCAACGGTTAAAAGTGGTTCCGTTACATACTTCCAATAGGAATCGTCTTTATTTTGTGGTGGATTCACTAAGATGTTTTCTTCTGTAGTCGTCTCTTTTTTTTCGACACTTTTTAAATCTTGAGTTAGTTGTTTTAATTGCTGTTTATCTTGTAGCCATGCACTAATTCCATAACTAGCAACCATAAGCAAAAAAAATGCTAATGTATAAAGAAAGATGATCATATTATGTTCTTTTATCCACTTCTTCATGCGATCGATTCCTTTCTTTTATAGTGTGACAAAAAACAACCAATTTATTCTAAATTTGGTAAAAGATACAAGATGATTTTGGAAAAAAATCAAGTTGTGATAAAATAAAAGAAAGTAGGAAATGAGGGACAAACATGAATCCGAATGAAGTAGGAAAATTTATTAAAAAGTTACGACAAGAGCACAACTTGACACAAGATCAGTTTGCCAAAAGGTATCATGTTACGTATCAAGCAGTAAGTAAATGGGAAACAGGAAAAAACATGCCCGATATTGCACTTTTGTATCAAATATGTCAAGATTTTAATGTTTCGTTTGAAGAGATGTTTGGAAGTAAGAAGGAAACAAAGCAACGAAAATGGTGGATCGTCGTGATGTTCATCATAATAGTTGGTTTGCTTATTTTTGTTTTTTTTCGATCTCAAAGCAACACGCTTGCTTTTAAAACACTATCTTCTGCTTGTGATGATTTCATAATATCAGGTAGTTTGGCATATGATGATGATCACTCGTTCCTGCATATTTCTGATGTATCTTACTGTGGCAAGAAAGATGATTCCGATTACCAAACGATTGTTTGTACTTTATATGAAAAAGATGGAAATACCAAGGTAAGTTTAAGTGAATGTAACTATCAAGGAGAAAATACGATCAAATTAGAACAATTTTTAAAAGGTGTCGAATTTGAACTAGATCAATTTTCACGTAATTGTCAAAATAATGAGAAAGATTGGCTATATCTAGAAATCAATGCTACAGACAGCAACAATCATACCACGCATTACGAAATTCCTTTAAGTATGAAGCAACTTTGTTCAAATGGAAAAGAAAGGTGATAGATATGACAAGGCAAAAAGAATCTCCTAAAATGATAGAGCCGCAATTAGAATTTCCTTTAAAAGCAACCAAAGTTTCCCATCTTGATAATCAAGATTACGTAGAAGGACTACAATTTGAAAATGATACGATCGATTTTCCACTTGCCAACTTAGAAATCAACGGCTGTACGTTTTCTCATGTTACGTTTGCAAGTTCTATGGAAAGAGTAGATCTGTTAGACGTTGTATTTGATCATTGTGATTTATCCAATTTGGACTTTAGTAATCGTAGTATTCATCGTGTGATCTTTCGTGATTGTAAATTAGTAGGTACCATTTTTATCGAAGCATCGTTAGAGCACGTGCGCTTTGAAAACTGTACGTTGACTTACAGTAACTTTACGTCTTCTTTTCTTCGCAATGTTATGTTTTGTAATACGAATATGGACGAAGTGAGTTTTAATGAAGTAACTTGGAAGTACTTAACGTTCGATCACTGTACATTTGCCCAAACAGAATTTTTGCACACGTCACTAAAACAATTAGATTTTACTTCTTCTGATATTAGTGGTATTCTTTTGGATCCATCCTCTGTAAGAGGCATGATCGTAACCAGTTATCAAGCCATTACGTTATCGCGATTACTAGGGATTGTCATACAAGATGAATTTTCCTAAAAAAGAATTGAAAACCCATGTTAGTTATGATATAGTTATAATAGGTGATGAGTATGATCGTACCAAAGATTTATACAGAAGTGATCTATTATGTTTTAATTCCTGTTTTCATTGTTATTTTGGTATTTGGACTAGCCATGATCTATGTAGCAATCAAAGACAAAAAAGAAGTGGATCTCAATCGTCGTTTTAAGATGAATTACTGGAGTTCGATCGCTGGAATTATTTTTGGGGCCATTTTATTAACGGTATCTCTTGGCTTTTCGATTGCTTTTTTAGAGAAAATTTATACCAATCAACTACAAGATGCTTATCCTTTGCTAGTTGGCCTTTTGTATGTATTTCCTATCGTTCCACTCGGCTTTTTGATTTTTTGTGTGGTAAAGTTCGTGAAGGTGTTGAATCATCGAAATGAAATTATCGTGGAAGTAGAATGAGGTAATTGAAATGAAAGAGAAAAAAAGAGTAGATGGGGTAGCCATTTTGGTTTATATGGCCATGGTGCTTTTGATCGCCATTATCGTAGCGCCACCACTTTTGAGAACGTTTTTGCCACCAGAAGTGAAAGAAGTTACACCAGTAGAAAAAGTAGAAGCGTTGATTTGTAACAAACAAATGGAATTAAATAATGCTAATGTTTCGGTAAGAGCAACGACAACTTACAAAGGAGACAATTTGTTCCGCTTGATTTTACTTTATAGCAGTGAACAAGATGATTCCACATCACCAGAAACAGAACAACCACCACAAGATGTAAACACCAATCCGTTTACCGATATTCCTGAAATTCAAACACTACAAAATATCGATGGAGTAATGGTAGATTCTTCCTTAAATCAAGTAAAAGTAGATATTACGCAAGATGTTTTTCTAAATGAAAGTGATAATCCGGATTTGTCGGTGTATAATCAAGGAATTCAAGATCAACAAATGATGTTTGAAGATCAAGGATACAGTTGTCAAATTACGACGAGTGAATAAGCCAGTATAACAAATACTGGTTTTTTTCATTATACAAAAAAACATCGGTGGAATATATAGTAGTAGGTGATAAAAGTGATGAACTTTATTATAGAATATTGGTTACAAACTGCTTTTGGACTTTTGGTTATATTTGCCGGATATTTGTATCGACAAGTAAAACGTTATCGTAGTCGTTTGAAAACCATGGAAAGTGCTTTGATTATTCTTTTGAAACGAACGATTATCGATCTTTATGAAAATGTGAAACTACAAGATACGATTACAGTCAACGATAAGGAAAAAATCAACCAATTGTATCATGAGTATGAAAAATTTGAGTGTTGTGGAATCATTCAAGATTTGATGGCAAATCTTGAAAAGAAAAAGATTGAATAGGGGGGAAAATAACATGTTGGATATTTTAATTTCCGAAGAATTGTGGACGTTATTGTTAATCGGAATTACGTTTTCGATCTTTTTGATGGCATTGATACAAAAAATTAAAACATTAGAGTTCATCAAGAGAAAATGGCAAGTATGGTTCATCAATTTGTTATGTGCATTTCTTATGGGAATTCCTTTTGGAACGATGTTTTATGAATTGAGTATCGAGCAATCCGTTTGGGTTAGTTTGTTTGGTTTTATTGGAGCTCCTAGCATCTATGAGACACTAAAAAAACAAAATATCATTGCTTATAAACCCAAATCTTCACAAAAAGATTATGTTTGTATTAGTAAGACAAATGAAATTAAAAGGAGTGAAAAATCATGATGTTGTTGGGAGCAGAGCGATATGTGACCCAAAATTATCAGCAACATAAAACTGCCGAAGATTATTCAGGAAGTCATTTGTCGCCCATCAAAATAACTGGAAGAGCCAAAGTAGTTCGCGTAGTCAACCATTATAAAGTTCATGAAGATTCGATCAATTATAACGATTTTATCAAAAATCAAGGGAAATGGAGAGATGGAGATTATTATCACTGCATTTCTATTACAGGAAAAGAAATATTGTTTCATAAAGATGAGTTAGGTGGTAACTGCGTCGAAGTAGAAGGGTATATTGGTAATCAATACTATCGTTATGGTATGTTTCATATGGCTAGTGTTAACGTCCAAGTAGGTGATATTGTCGATAGTAATACCGTTTTAGGACTTCAAGGAAATACGGGACTTGTCGATTCTACCAAAAGTAGAAGTGATGTAACGTATGGAACCCACGTTCATTTAGAAGTAACCAATGCAAGTGGAAATTATATCAATCCTAGAGAATATGCACTTGGCAATCAAGTGATTACTTATTTAGAACAATCAAATCCAATCGATACAAGTGTCGACCAATTGGTTGTCGTTGCCGATAAAATCAACATTAGAAAAGATGCAACCGTGAACTCTTCCGATTTGGGCGATGTATATAAAGGAGAAATTTATACGATTTTGAATAGCCAGGAAGATGATCTTTATACATGGTATCAAATAAAAACCAATTTGGATCTCGTTGGTTGGGTTGCAGCAAGCAAAAGTGAAAACTGGATTCAAGTAAACAAAAAGATCGAACCAGATCCACCAATCGTCGATCCAGAAGAGCCGGAAGAAAAACCGGAACAAGATGAATATATCTTATTATTCACTTGTCCTAAAACAGATGTTTATTATTTAACATTACAAGAAGGAGAACGCTTGTATTTAAAAAAGAAGACCACTTAGGTCTTTTTTTCTTTGGTAAAATAAAGTTGTAAAAATACAAGAAGAGGGATAAATACAAAAATTAATGAAAGAGGGATCAACACGTCTTCCAACGATAAATCAAGTCGTATTCCTAAGAAAAAGAGAATCAACAAACAAAATCCATAGATGAATTGGTTTTTTTTAACTGGTACAAAAGTTTGAATGGCCTGATTTAAAGCCCATAGGAAACAAGAAAGTACCATCACGCCATCAAATAACCAAGTAAGCGCTAAAACGCCTTCTACTCGTTCGATAAAGTGAAAATAAGATACTTTTTTTAAAATGGCTGTTTCGGGATATTGATAATAACTAGCCAAGTCGATTCCTAGGGTGCCGATCATGATGAGAAAGGTAAGAAAAATGGTAAAAGAAGCAACTAGATAGCCAATGAAGATAGTTTTTGGTACCTTTTTGGTGGTTTTGATTGAAGAAAAGGGAATGAGAGAAAGAAAGAAAAGTGGCATACTGGTTGCTAGACCATAAAGAAAACTGCTTGATCCAATTTTGAACCATTCTTGACTAAAAAATGGTTTGAGTCGTGTTGGTTCTAGTAGAGGAGCGATGCCAACTAAACTTAAAAGAAACAAAATAGCAAAGAGAAAAAAGATAATTTCTGCACATCGAGCAATTGTTTCTAAACCACCTTTGGCCATACAATAACAAATGGCAAGAAAGGTAAGTACAATGATGGAAATGGTAAGATCCATAAGATAACTATTGTTGATATATAGGGCAATTTGGGAAAGTAAAAAACCACCCCATAACAAAAGACCACTTAGTAGTAAGAAAAACAATAAATAGGCAAACGGTTTAGGAAAACGCTGAAGGATAACTTGAAACAAGGATTGATTTTTCATCTTCTGCATAAGTTTAGAATAGAAAAAGACAATACCTAATCCTAATAGTGTTCCACCGATAATGCTGATTAAAGAATCAATTCCGCTTGTTTGAAACAAAAAAGGAACAAGTCCAACAAGAAAAAAACAACGAGTCAAGAAAAACGTTAAAATACCTGTTTGATAAAGTCCAATTCTATTTTGTTTCATTGGAATCATTCCTTTCTAAAGTCGCATCGTTTTGATAAGTAAATTTTGTATCAATATCAAAAGATAAGAAGGAAAAAAGATTTTCTTTGTTTTTTTGAAAATATCTATAGTTGCTTTGTCGAACGAGTGATTGCATTCCTAAAATGTCACTTCCCCAAATTTTTTGTTGATTTAATAAATGACGTACTTCTTGGGCGATTTGTTCTTCAAAAGTATCTAGTATTTGTTGATTTGGAAAACCGCATTGGTTTTCTAATATAGACAAAGAGCCGGTAATATGTATGTTGATTTTATTTTGTTTTGATTGTATTTTAGATCGAAGATTTTCAAGTTGCGCACTTATTTGTTGGTTATTACAATCAGATGTTACCAAAAGAAGCGGGTTTAAGTTTTTTAATAGGTTGTAAGTAATTGATTCTTCTTTGGAAAGATAAGATTGGAACTTGTTATCTTTAAAATACGCATAACCATCGACTTCCAATGTATCATTTTCTAATTTAATAGTAGGTAAGATGGCGTCTTTCCCTTCTTCTAGTAACATTCTAGCAAAATCTTCAAAAGTGATGCGAGAAGTGATTCCGTATTCTTGATTGTTGATTTCGATCATGTCGTTGATATCTTTCGTTTGATCTGTTTTTTTGAGTAAGACGGAGGGGTTGTTTTCTTTGACGACGATCGTGGTAAAAGTATTTCGTGATTGGGGGTTGCTCAAGAAGAAATCAAGAAGCAAAGAAGTATCAGTTTTGACTACCTCTTCACTTAATAGTAGCGTTTCTAGGTGAGATAAGTAGACCTTTTTCGTCGACTTCAAGTAAAGATTGTGCATCGCTTCCGTAATAGTGTTGCCGACTACTTCGTACGTTTTGCGTAGTTCATCGCTTTCGTCGTTTTCACTTCTAGCATCGATCATGTTGACGCTGATCAAGTATTGATCATCTTTTTTTTCGATGCCGATGCTTTCGATGATTCCTAGTTCGTTTAATTCTGTATAGTTGATACATCCAGTTAAGAAAAAAGGAAAGAAGATGAGTATCCATAATTTATTCCATTTCATATTATCGACCTCGTATTTTATTTTTTCTAGTTAAAAGGGGATTACGTTTTTTGATTCCTTTTTGTTTGATTTTTACTAAAGCATCTTTTTGTTCACTTAAGATAATTGGTGCGAAAGGGGCAAGATAGGGTTTGCCAAAGGACGATAGTCCTGCTAGTTTGATGATTAAGAAAATACTTCCTAAAAAGATTCCATAGATTCCAAAAAAGGTCGCAATCAACATCATGATGATGCGCCACCAGCGAATGGCACTGATGAGTTCGATGGAAGAAAACATTAAACCACTAATGGCTGAAATCGCGATGACGATAATCATGATTGGCGAAATAATACCGGCTGATACGGCTGCATCTCCTAGTACTAAGCCACCTAAAATAGAGACGGCTGTTCCCATATTAGAAGGCATGCGCGTATCACTTTCTCTTAAAATTTCAAAGGTAATACTCATTGCCAATGCCTCGATTAAAGCAGGAAAGGGAACGCTTTCTCGTTGTATTGTAAAATTGATGATCAAATTTAAAGGAATGGCATCGTGATTGTGAGTGGTAACGGCGATATAGTAAGCAGGGACTAAAATGGCAATTAAAAAAGCCAACAAGCGAATGATACGAATAAACGTGATGTTGATGGGTTTTTGATAGTAATCATCTGGCGTATGAAAAAAGTCGACGAAAAAGGAGGGCACGATCAAAACGTAGGGACTATTGTCGACCAAAATGGCAATCTTTCCTTCTAGTAGAGCCATGCTGACGCGATCGGGACGTTCTGTCGATAATACGGTGGGAAAGAAGTTGTTTTCATCTTCTTCCAATCGATCTTTTAAATAGCCACTATCGATAATACCATCGATTTGAATATTATCTAACTTTGCTTCTATGGCTTCTAAGGTTTCTTTTTCGATAATATTATTCATGTACAAAAGACCTATTTTGGTTTTTGATAAAGTTCCAATTTGCCTTTCTTTTACCCATAAATGCTCGCTTTTGATTCTTCGACGAATGAGACCTAAGTTGGTATTGAAATTTTCAATAAAGGAATCTTTCGGTCCTTGAATGACCGGTTCATTGGTTGCTTCACCAATACTTCTAAATAAATTGGCTCGTACTTCGATGGCGAGTGCCTTTTTGTTTTCAAATAACAAAATACAAAAACCATTCAAGAGAAAAAAGAGCATTTTGTCGATCGATGAGACGCTCTTTATGTTATGATCTGGCAGGTACTGCATAAAAAATGTTTCAATATCTCCTTCGATTGGTTGATCTAAAATGTAAGAAATATTCTTTAAAATAAAATCGTTGATACCACTGGTGTTAGTCAGTACTTCTGTAAAGATAAGATAAAAAGATTGATTTCCTACTTTTAGTTTTTTGTAGACAAAATCGGGACTGTTTCCCAGTTTTAGTTTTAATTGTTCGATAATTTCTTCCATTTCTTTCACCTATTTCATTGTTAGTATTGGAAAAAGAAGATGAGATTATGTAAATATTTTTAGAATAGTTATGTTATAATGAAGCAAATGAGGTGATGGGATGAAACAGGTAACCATAGAAAAACAAGATCATTTTGGAAGAGGAATTGCACACTTAGATCAAAAGATTATGTTTGTAGAGCGAGCATTACCAAAAGAAACTTGTCAAATTGAAATTGTTCAAAGCAAAAAAAACTATCAACTTGCTCAAATTGTAAAATTAGAAACAAGTTCGATAGAGCGTTGTGAAAGTATTTGTCCTTATTATTCTAAATGTGGTGGTTGCGAGTTGCTTCATCAAACATATTCAGGGCAATTACGTTTTAAAAACCAAAAGATCGAAGAAATCTTGACAAAGTATGCACAGATAGATCCTAAAGTCATTCAGCCCATTTTAGCAAGTAATCCTATTCGTTATCGCAACAAAGTAACACTTCATATTGAAAAAGATAAAATTGGTTATTACGAAGCCAAAAGTCATCGCTTGATCGAAGTTTCTGATTGTTTGTTATTAGATGCTCAACTGGTAGAAGTCATGCAGTTGCTACAAGAATTTATTAAAGATCATCACGAGTTGAAAAGTGCGATGATCAAAGTAGGTAGGAAAACAAAAGAAGTGATGCTAGCGGTAACGGGAAAAACAAATCGAGATCATTTGAAACAATTTTTTCAAAATAAAGTGACAACACTTTTATACAATCACAAAATATTATTTGGAAGACCATACATTACTTCTCAAGTGTTTAATCAAACGTTTGAAATAACAGAAGAGTCATTTTTTCAAGTGAATAATGACATGATAGAAAGATTATATCAAGTGGTAATCGAACTTGTTCAATCTTTACGATCACAAGAAGTGTTAGATCTATACTGTGGTACAGGAACGATTGGTTTGTTAGTGAGTCCTTTTGTACAGAAAGTAATAGGAGTAGAAATAGTACAAGAAGCAGTGGCAAGTGCCAAACGAAATAAAAAAAGAAATCATATTTCAAATGTTTCTTTTATAGAAGGACAAGTGGAAAAATCACTTTCTATTTTAACCAAACAAATTGATACCGTCATCGTCGATCCTCCAAGAAGTGGGTTAGATTCTTTCACGGTTCAGAAACTATTAGAAGTAAGACCTCAAAATGTGATCTATGTTTCTTGCGATCCAATGACTTTGGCGCGCGATTTAAATAAATTGCAAAAAGAATACGATGTAAATTTGGTAAGACCAGTGGACATGTTTCCCAATACACATCATGTGGAGAGTATCGTTCTTTTGTCCTGCAAATCATCAGATAGTGTCATCAACGGAAAGTGGAATTTGGAGAAGACGATAGAAAAATGTCGTTGAATGTGATTGTAGAGTGAAGTGTTCTATGATACTCCTAATGCCGTAGAGTAATAATGGAGGAACTTGAGAGATTTAATGATGCAGGAATTTATCAAACATTGGTTGAAGAGATATGTATCAGAATGGTGTATAAAAGATATTTGTATATATACTATAGTCGCATTCAGACTTATATGGAAGTATATCGGAAAATGAGGAAAGATGAAAATCTAACTGAAAAAGGTAATAATTGCAAATGGTAAGCTCAAATAATTTGTCAAAGGTTGGAAGATTACGGAGTAGTAATAAGGAGGAAAAAAAGGATGAAGCGTAATAATCTTAAAATCTGCTTTGCTTGCGCTAATTTTTACCATGAATTAAGTTCTAAAAGAATGGTTTGTCCTTATTGTGGACACATAGACAATGCTGAAGAATATGAATTGATTTTAAATGAAGCAAGAGAAGCGGTACATTATGGATGGAATTATCGACTTAAGTATGAAAATGATTTAAAAGAAAAAGGAAGAATAGATACTCATTATTTTTTAGAAGAGTATGAAGAAATTTTTAATTTTATTGCTGTAGCTATTGCTAGTGGTGTGGTAGGCGGATTTGCATATGATGTGGTAAAAAAGTAATTACTAAAATTTTAAAGTTTATAAAGGAACATGGAAATAAAAAAGAAAAAAGTAAAATCTTTTCTCTTGTTGATAATGATGAAGATATGAGGAAGTTTATAGAATATATCGCTGAATATTATACATGTTTTGAGAAGATTGACGATAAAATAAGGAATGCTATTTTTGAAGAAATGATAGTTGACAAAATTTCTCCAACATTAGAAAAGCTTATAAGTTCTCAAAATCCTGATATTGATATAGTTAGAATAAAAGAAATCTCTTCTTTATCAGAAGAAGAAATATTTAAAAGTATAATAGAAGTAAAACAAAAATTAACTGTAAAAAAGCAGCTTGAAAAAGAAAAATTTAAGAAATTTTGGACAGATATAGATAAGTAAATTGTTAATACCGTTAAATGCGTAACATTGTTACAAAGAAAAAATAAAGTATTTTTTATTTTTCTTGCACAAGAAAATAAGAATGGTTATAATGAAAAGAGAAAGGATGAAAGTTGTGAAGAAATATCAGTTTATTTTAGTTGCTATCATGTGTTTGTTATGTATTGTGGGTTGCAGTACGCAAGACGAAAAACAATCTATGGAAAATAAAAACGTGTTAATTGAAGTAGAAAACTATGGAGATATAGAAGTGGAATTATATGCGGATGAAGCACCGATTACCGTTGCTAATTTTTTATCTTTGGTAGAAGATGGTTTTTACAATGGCTTGACTTTTCATCGAATTATCGACGGCTTTATGATTCAAGGTGGTGATCCATTAGGGAATGGCACAGGTGGAAGTAGTGAAACGATTAAAGGCGAATTTTCTCTAAATGGAGTCAATAATTCGATTGAACACGTAAGAGGGGTAATTTCTATGGCTAGGTCAGAATCTTATGATAGTGCCAGTAGTCAATTTTTCATTGTTCAACAAGATAGTCCACACCTAGACGGATCCTACGCGGCATTTGGAAAAGTTACCAAAGGAATGGAAGTAGTAGATGAAATTTGTGAAAATACCAAAGTAGAGGATAGCAATGGAACAGTATTAAAAGAGAATCAACCAGTAATTAAGCAAATCACTATTATAGAATAAAAGGACGAGAAGTCCTTTTATTTTGTGATATAATAAACGAAAGGTGAAGAAAATGAAAGGGTTAGTTTTCTATTTCTTGATAATCAACATAATTACATTTTTTCTTTTTGGTTACGATAAAAGAAAATCAGTAAAACATGCATATCGAATCTCGGAAAAAGCACTTCTTGTTTTTAGTATCGGTGGTGGCTGCTTTGGTGGTTTATTGGCTATGAAACTGTTCCGTCACAAAACGCAAAAGAAAACATTCAGCATTGGGCTTCCTGTTCTTTGTATTTTGTTTGTACTTGGGATAATCAGTTATTCTATATTAGATTTTCTTTGTTTACTTCCTGAAAAAAGTTATACAGCCAAAGATTTTGGAATCGAAGTAGTCAAAAGTGATATTGATTATAACCAAAATGGCATTGATGATTATACGGATATCTTATTAGGTGCCAAGATGGAAGCAAACCGAAATCCTAAGTATAAAAGCACTTACTATGCTGGTGGTTATGCTCCTCTTAGTGAAGGGGTGTGTACTGATGTTGTCATTCGTAGTTTATTAAATGCTGGTTATTCTCTAAAAGATATGATTGATCAGGATATTAAAGAAAACGTGGAATTATATCCAAGAGTAGAAAATCATCCTGATCCTAATATTGATTTTCGACGCGTCAAAAATTTAAAGGTATTTTTTGATCGAATGGTAGAGTCACACACATTATCGCTGAGCAAAATTGACGATTGGCAACCGGGAGATATCGTCATTTTTGGAAAAGATTATACACATATTGGTATTGTTTCGGATAAACGAAACGAAAATGGAGTACCATATTTGATTCACAATGCGGGGCAACCAAACAAAGAAGAAAATTCTCTTGAACGATGGGCCAAATGGAAGACAATTACGGGGCATTATCGTTTTCGTTTGGTAAAGGAGTTATCATGAAAAAGAAAGAACAGGAAACAGTTTATCATACATTTCCGCCATTTTATCAAACAGATAGTAAAATTTTAATATTAGGAACGATTCCTTCTTTTAAGTCTCGACAATATGGTTTTTACTACATGCATCCACAGAACCGGTTTTGGAAAGTATTAAGTATGGTGCTAGAAGAACCGTATCCTACTAGTCAAGAAGAAAAAGAACAATTGTTAAGAGAACACAAAATTGCGCTTTGGGATGTACTGGCTTCTTGTGAAATCAGTGGTTCTAGTGATGCGTCGATTCAAAAAGAAGTACCGAACGATATCAATTGGTTGTTAGAACGAACACAAATTGAAAGAATTTATACAACAGGGAAAAAGGCCTATCAACTATATCAGAAGTATTGCTATGCTAAAACGAAGATACCAGTGATCCCGCTAGCTTCTACGTCCCCGGCGAACTGTGCTTTTAAATTAGAAGATCTTTTGATAGAATATCGTAAGTTGAAAGGAAATGACGTATGAATTTAGAACAGATCGTGAAACCACTCATCACCTGGTATTTGCAAAACAAACGTGATTTACCTTGGAGACAGGATGTAACGGCGTATAAAGTTTGGGTGTCAGAAATCATGCTGCAACAAACGAGAGTCGCAGCTGTAAAAGAGTATTATCAAAGGTTTATGACGGAAATTCCTACTATAAAAGAACTAGCAAATATAGAAGAAGATCGTTTGCTTTCTCTTTGGCAAGGACTAGGGTACTACAATCGAGCACGCAACATGCAAAAAGCTGCCCAAATCATTGAAACCAAATATCAAGGGTTCTTTCCTACTAATTACCTTGACGTATTATCGCTCCCTGGTATTGGATCGTACACGGCAGGAGCCATTTGTTCACTTGCGTTTCATCGCCCTATTCCAGCAGTAGATGGTAACGTTTTGCGTGTATTATCTCGCGTAATGGCAAGTTTTGATGATATCACGAAACTTTCTACCAAAAAGAAAATAGAACAATCTTTGCGTTCTATTTTAACTTCTGATATGGTAAGTGATTTTAATCAAGGATTGATGGAATTAGGAGCGCTTGTCTGCCTGCCTAATGGTGCTCCGAAGTGTTCCATTTGTCCACTTCGCTCTTTGTGTCTTTCTTATGAGCAAAATTTAGTATCCAAATTGCCAGTAAAAAGTGCTAAAAAACCACGAAGAAAAGTAGAGAAGACCATCTTAGTATTACGACATCAAGATCGATATGCTATTCGTAAAAGAGAAGATAGTGGTTTATTAGCCAGCATGTATGAATTTCCCAATATAGATGGTCATTATGATGTAGACGAAATAAAAAAATTACTTGTCAATCAAAAAATAGAAGTGCAACAGATCAAATCTTTGCCACCATCTAAACATATTTTTACTCATCTAGAATGGTACATGATTGGTTATGAAATTGTTTGTTTTAAACCAAATTCAAATTACCTTTGGGTGACAAAACAAGAACTAGATCCATATTCGCTTCCAACGGCTTTCCACTACTATGACCCTAGAAACAAAAATGATTAATGAGCATAAACAAGACACCAAAAGCAAAAGAACAACAAAATAATTTTCTTTTTTGGTAGCACCATGCGGTTGGTGCAAGTTCGTAGATGGCAATATGAATCATAATCCCAGCAATCATAGCAAAGAGCATGGCCATGATGGTATCTGACATAAAAGGACTTAGAAAAAGAAAAGCCAAAAGAGCACCAAACGGCTCTGATATACCGGATAAAACGGTATATCCTAGGGCTGTTTTTTTCTTTTTGGTCGCATAATAAATGGGAACGGAAATACTGATTCCTTCAGGAATGTTATGTAAAGCAATGGCAATTGCTAGCGAAATTCCCAATTTAGTGTTGCTACTGGATGCCATGAAAGTGGCAATACCTTCTGGAATGTTGTGTAGTATAATTGCAATCATGGCAAAAAGCCCAACACGATACAACTGTTTGTGATTATGAGTAGATTGATTAGGAAGATATTTGTCGATAAGCATAGAACAAATAATGCCTAAGACAGCAAAAGTACTCATTAACAACATAGAAAAAGTAGATGTATAAGTGTGATGAAATAACGTGAGAGATTCCGGAATTAAATCGGTAAAAGATACAGCGATCATTACACCTGATGCAAAACTGAGGGCGATTGTTAAAATCTTTTCTTCTTGTAAATGCCTAAAAAAAATAGGAATGGTTCCAATCATGGTAGCAAATCCAGCAAACGTAGCAAGAATAAAAGCCAAAAGCGTTGTATTCATATGACACCTTCTATCAATTCAATTTATTTCAAAAAAGAAAAATTTATGTTAAAATAGGAAAAGAAATGAGGAAAGTGTATGAATTACGATCGAAAAATGGAAGAAATGATAAGGAATCATCAAGAACAAAAAGAAGTTCCTAGTTTGTTGCTTCACTGTTGTTGTGCCCCCTGTAGCAGTGCTGTTTTGGAACGGTTGGCTAATGATTTTAAAATTACGGTTTTTTACTATAATCCTAATATTACCTTAGAAGAAGAATATCAAAAAAGAAAGAAAGAACTACGGCGATTGATCCAAGAAATACCTACTCAGTATCCTATAGAATGGTTAGAAAGTGCATATCGACCTCAAGAATTTCTTGCTAAAACGAACCATTTGAAAGAAGAAAAAGAAGGTGGAGCAAGATGTTATATATGTTACCAAATGCGATTAGAAGAAACCGCTCGTCAAGCCAAAGATCATCATTTTGACTATTTTACGACCACACTTTCGATTAGTCCTCATAAAAATGCAAATTGGTTGAACGAAATTGGCGAGAAACTTGGAAATGATTATCAAGTAGGATATTTATATGCTGATTTTAAAAAGAAAGAAGGTTATAAAAGATCGATTATCTTGTCGAAAGAATATCGTTTGTATCGTCAAAATTACTGTGGATGTAATTATTCGAAAAATAGACAAAAGGAAGAGAATTTAATATAATAGGGAACATTGAGGAGGAAAAAAGATGTTGTGTTTAAAAGAGATCAATTCAATCTTCTTAAATAATAAAAATTGTAAACAAGAAGTACTAGAACTATGTAGTCAGTTTGCTGATATTTTACTTGCAACAGATTATCGAATGGCAAGTACCATGATTATGGAAATGGCAGATGAACAAGGATATTGTTATAAATTGACGACGGAACGAAGTAGTCAAGATCCAAATCGTTATGCAATAGAGTTAATGAAAAAAGGTATGAATAAGAAAACACATATGAAAGAAAGTTATTATTTAGCCGTCACCAACGATTCTTTGGTAATGAAAAAAAAGTATCCTGTTTATGGTGAATTTTATGTGAAAGAAATGGTCGATCAAGAAATAAAATATCAAATGACAGAATCTGGTTTTACTCGTAACTTTTATCAAACTGTATGGCACGATCCACAAGGCAATATGATGAATATTCAAGATATTGATACCATACATTCTATTCAAAACTACGAAAAGAAAAACGATTCTTTGATGGAAATGAAACGCCAGGAGTTGTTAGCGCAATTTATTAAATTCCAAAATAGAATTATAAAGACAAATGAAGAACAACGTGTATTACAACGTCCAATTAACAATTTGCACTATGTCGTGGTAACTACAGGAAACAATCAATTTGCTAAACGGATAGAAGATGCTGATTTCCCTGATTACGATACGTTAGTAAATCAAAATAAAATGAATAAGCCAGCGAAAATTAAAATTAAAAAATAAAAAAGTTAGGAAATTCCTTCTAAATCAAACGAGGGAATAAAACTAACTTTTTGTGTTTCTCCTTCTTGGATGTAAGCATTTTGTATTCCTAGTGAAATGGCATAATCAATCAAAGCATCATATTCTTCTTGTGTTACTGTTTGGTTAAGTTCAGCAACTTCAGATACCTGTTTCATCGGCGTATATTGATTCATGATGCTGATCCAAATTTGGTCATGATACGTTTCATATAAATATTTTATAATTTTTTTCGCATCATTTAATTGATGGGGCAATAATAAATGACGTACGATGACACCTTTTTGTAACATTCCATTTTCGTCAAATTTACAAGGGCCGACTTGCTTTACCATTTCATCCAATGCTTCTTTGGCAAACTGAAAATAATGTGGTGCTTTGGAATAGCGCATTGCTAGTTTGTCGTCGTAGTACTTCATGTCAGGCAAGTAAATATCGATGAGTCCTTTTAAAGATTGAATGACTTCTTTTGTTTCATAGCCACTGCTGTTGTAGACGATTGGAATATGTAAACCATTTTGCTTAGATAAGATAAGTGCTTCTTTGATTTGTGGTACATAGTGTGTGGGAGTGACGAGATTGATGTTGTGTGCTCCTTGCTCTTGTAACGATAAAAAGATGTTACTTAGTTTTATAGTAGAAACTTCTTTTCCAAATTCTTGGGTACTGATGGAATAATTTTGACAGAAGATGCATTTTAAGGTGCAATGGGAAAAGAAGACAGTTCCACTACCGGATTCACCAGACAAACATGGCTCTTCCCACTGATGTAGGGCAGCACGTGCTACTTTTACTTGACTAGAAGCATTACAAAAGCCGTGTTGTCCCATATTACGATTGATATGGCAGTTTCTAGGACAAAGGGTACAACAATCTAATTCGTTCATAAAGATCCTTCTTTCTTGGTTTATTATAGCATAGATCAATCTATTTGAAATAAAAAACTATTGACAAACAGTGAATAAGCGCATATAATTATGCATAGAAATGAAAAGGAAAGCGATGTATCCACATCCACCCGATTGCGAATAGCTTTGGGTTTAAAGCCAGTAATAGAATCTAATATGGTTTTTAAGTGGATACTTTGCGTATTCACTTTTTATATTTAATGGAGGTGTAAGTATCGCGAATCAGAGGAATAATATGGCGATAAATGAACAAATACGTGCCAAAGAAGTATTAGTCATTGGACCTAATGGAGAACAAGTAGGAGTAAAAAAGACAGAGGATGCACTAACTTTAGCGAGTTATGCGGGACTTGATTTGGTTTTGATCAATCCAAACGGAACCCCACCGGTATGTAAGGTGATGGACTATAACAAATATCGTTATGAAAAGATCAAAAAAGAAAAAGAGGCCTTAAAAAGACAACGTGCCAACATGGCTGAACTAAAAGAATATCGTCTTTCTCCAACCATCGATGTTGGTGATTTTGAAACCAAATTACGAAACGTAATCAAGTATTTACAAAAAGGTGACAAAATCAAATTGTCGATTCGTTTTAAAGGTCGTCAAATGGCTCATACGGAATTAGGACGCGATGTTTTGATTCGTTTTTCTGACCGATTGACAGAGTATGCCGAAATTGAACAACATCCAAAATTGGATGGAAGGACAATGACGATGTTGTTAACACCGAAAAAAGAAAAGTAATAGGAGGAATAAAAATGCCAAAATTAAAAACACATAAAGGTACGAAAAAAGTACTAAAAGTAAGAAAAGGTGGT
>CAMMJA010000009.1 GCA_946497145.1 uncultured Mycoplasmatota bacterium
CCCAGATAGACTAACTGGTTGATAGGCTGGAGGTGGAAGCGTAGTGATACGTTGAGCTGACCAGTACTAATAGATCGAGGATTTAATCCTATTTTAATTAATTTGATGGCACAATATCTTAGTTTTCAGAGAATTATTTCTCTATATTTTTCTTGGTGACAATAGCGAAGAGGGTACACCTGTTCCCATACCGAACACAGAAGTTAAGCTCTTCAGCGCCGACGATAGTGAATGCAAAAATAGGTCGTTGCCAAGAATTTTTTTGTGGAATTTTATTTCTAATATAAATGAAAACGATACGTGTTCTTTGCGTATCGTTTTTTTGTTTTTATGTTTGTTTTTTAGTTTGATATTTTTATAGATGATATTGACAATTTCTCCCTTACTATTTTTGACAACTACTACATACTTCATATTTTACTCCTTCTATTTTCTTGTTTAGCATAACATATTTTACTCACTTTTTTTAATTTTTTGCGTAAACAGTGTATTTTGGAGTATAAATAGAATTTTTTGTCAATTCATGTAAAATTACGGATTGTTCCAACTTTCTTTTATTTTTTCAATTTCTTGTGTAATTTCTTTCTGCTTTTCAGATGGTAAAGAGTCGAGTGATATTTTTGAATAAATCTCTATGCTGATATTTTCATCTTGATAGACTTGTTTATGATATTTCATGTTCGGTAGGGACTTTTGCGTTTCTAAATCCTTCATGATAAGATCTAGATCTACATGAAAGTAATTTGCTAATTTGATTATCATATTGATACTTGGAGATCTACTGCCATTTTCCCAACATGCCAGCGTGGAGCGCCCAACGTCTAAAATGTTTGCTAAAGTTTCTTGGTCTAGATGTTGTTGATGTCTTAAATATTTTATGTTTTTGGCCAAATAGTTTTTCATAAACATTTCCTCCGTAATTTGATTATATCTAGTTTTATTACGGAAAGCAACAAAATTTCTTTTTTACTTGACTTGTTGCAAAACGCAACATATAATTATGATAGGGAAGTGGAAGTATTGAAGTATATTTGGAATTATTTTTTTGATGATGATGAAGAGGAAATAAAAGAATCTTATAAAAAATTATTACCTTTTTTCTTACTGGCCATTGTGGTAATTATTGTTTCTAATTTTTAAAAATTCTTACATAATATTTTCTTCGTTAGTCATAAAGTGATAAAATGTTTCTTTGCTATATTTTTTGGAAATGGCTGATTCTTTTTGATGGTTGTCAAATGTAATGGTCCGTTCTTTTAAAGAGTACATGAGAACTCTTTTTTTATTGATCAAATAAGAATTTTTTGTTTTGATAAAAGAATTTCCCAACAGATCTTGTAGTTCTTTTAATGTTTTATTGACGTCAAAATGATCATAATCCGTTACGATGCGACTTTTTCTTTTATTGGTTGTAACGAAAAGAATAGAATCTTTTTTTAATGTATATAAGTCGCCTCTATCGTTAAAACAGACGACATTTACTTGTTTTAATTCTTGCAATAGTTCTTCAATTCTTGTTTTTAAAAGTTGTAAATCATTTTTGTTTACAAAGGCAAAATATCGTATGGTGGATTGAAAAATACCATCCTTATATTTATTTTCATATTGACTTAGAAAAATGATATGAGCAAGTTGATCTTTGGCTCGAATTTCTCGTGCAATGTCAATTCCTGTTTTTCCATTTACTTCGATATCTAAAATATAAATTTTATTTTCTAATTTTTGGTTGGTAATGTCATCGAATTGATCGTTGTAGTCATAGAATAAGTGAATTCGATATTTATGATTATTGTTGATCATGATGCTGTTGATCATTTTTTCTACTTCTGTTACGATCCATTTATCATTGTCACAGATGATAAAATCTAACATTTTTTCACCTCGATACTATTTTATTGTATTTATACTATATACCATATTTTGGAAAAATACAATGCACGCTATTGATAAAAAGGGTGAGTTTTTTCTTTTGTGTATAGTCGTGATCAAACGAACATAAAATATAAAAAATATATTGAAATCTCTAAATTCAATTTGCTATAATAGGAATGGTGATTAAAATGGATTATAAATTAACAACACGTAATGAGAGGGAAACGATTGAATTTGCACAAAATGTAGAATCAGAAAAGTTTGCCAACATGGTGATCTGTTTAATTGGTGATTTAGGAAGTGGAAAAACGGTTTTTACGAAGGGGTTTGCAAACGCTTTGGGAATCGAAGAAGCGATTACTTCTCCAACGTTTAATATTATAAAAGAATATACGACAGGAGAATTACCACTTTATCATATGGATGTATATCGTCTAAATGGAAATGTGGATGAATTGGGTATCGAAGAATATTATACCAAAGGTGGAGTTACGATTATTGAGTGGGCAGATACCATAACGAAGTATTTACCAGAAGAACGTTTAGAAATCAAAATTAAAGTACTAGATGAAGATACGCGCGTATTTGTGTTAACACCTTATGGAAAGCAATATGAAGATTTGTGTGAGGCAGTATTATGAAAGTATTGTATTTAGATACTTCTTCTAGTTATTTATATACAGGAATTGTATCTAATGATGAATTAATTGATCAAGTAAAGATGAGATTAGATAAGGAATTATCTATTTTTACTTTACCTAAAATTGTTGAAATGTTAGAAAATAATCACATCGCTCCAAATGATTTAGATGAAATTATCGTAGTCAATGGACCTGGTTCGTTTACAGGAATTCGCATTGGAATCACAATAGCGAAAACGATGGCTTGGGCATTAGATAAAAAAATTGTTACGGTATCTAGTTTAGAGGCCATGGCTTTATCAGTTTCTGATTCTTGTTATGTAGTACCGGCGATTTATGCTAGACGTGGTTATGTCTTTGCAGGAGTTTATGATAGAAATCGACAAATCGTTTTAGAAAATCAGCATATTTTAGAAGTGTCATTACAAGATTATTTAAGTCGACTTGATGGAGAATACATAATTGTGAGTAACGATGAAGAGATTAAGTTACAGGGAAAAGTTGTTGGATATGATCCTGATATTTTGAATATTGTGTTACATGTTCAAAACAGGGAAGGCGTTTTGGCACACGCGGTGGAGCCCAATTATTTAAAGTTAACAGAAGCAGAGGAAAATCGAAAACAATGATTCTTTCGTTTGATCAAAATGATAAAGTATTGTGGAATAGATTTCTACATGATTTTCAATCGTTGTTAAATAAAGAAGAATTAGAAGAGGAAGTTAAATACAATCCTTATGTTCAGTATGTGTTTTACGAACAAAACAATCAAATCGTTGCCTTTTTGAACTATAGTTTGATTTATGATAGAATAGAAATTAATCAAATTATGGTATTAGAAAAATTTCGTCATAAGGGAATTGCTTCTTCCTTGTTAGAATATCTGTTTTCTTTGGCGAAAGAGTTAAAGATTAAAAATATTACGCTAGAAGTAAAAAAAGATAATAAAAAAGCGATAGGATTATATCATAAGTTTGGTTTTACAGAAAAGGCCATACGTATGGGATATTATAGTGGTATCGATGGTATTTTAATGGAAAAAGAGATGATAACGTGAAAGATATCTATATATTAGGAATTGAAAGCAGTTGTGATGAGACTAGTTGTTCCATTGTAAAAAATGGTTGTGAAGAAATTGCGACAGTGGTATTGTCTCAAATAGATATTCATACTGATTTTGGTGGTGTGGTACCAGAAATCGCAAGTAGACATCATGTGAAAAATATTACGATGGTGATAGAGCAGTGTTTAAGGCAAGCCAATATGAAGATAGAAGATATGGAAGCAATTGGTATTACATATGGACCTGGTTTGATTGGATCTTTGTTGGTTGGCTTAGAAGCAGCAAAGACACTATCATATCTTTATCATAAGCCATTGATTCCTGTTCATCATATAGCAGGGCATATTTATGCTAATCAATTGGTAGAACCATTAAAATTTCCATTGCTTGCTTTAGTAGTGAGTGGAGGTCATACTGATTTGATTCGTATGGATAAGCATTATTCATTTGAGAAATTAGGTGGAACATTGGATGATGCAGTGGGAGAGTGCTACGATAAAGTCGCTAGAGTTATTGGTCTTGGTTATCCTGGAGGACCTAAGATTGATCAATTGGCAAAAGTAGGTAAACCAAATTATCATTTGCCAATGCCATTGAATGACGATAGTTATAATTTTAGTTTTAGTGGTTTAAAGAGCGCGGTCATCAACTTGGCTCATCATGAAGAACAAATAGGTCACAAAATCATTCCAGAAGATCTTGCGGCATCTTTTCAACAAGTGGTAGTAGATTCCGTTGTTAAAAAAGTTAGGAAAGCGTTAAAAGATTATCAGATGGATCAATTGATAGTGGCTGGAGGAGTGGCAGCCAATCGAGGATTGCGAGATGGATTACAAAAGATGTGTGAAGAGGAACATGTTCATTTATCGATTCCTCCCATTCAGTTTTGTACCGATAATGCAGCAATGATTGCAGCCGCCGCCTATTTTGCTTATCGAGAAGGCAGAATTGCTGATCTTGCTTTAAATAGTAAATCAAGCGATTCATTACATTAAAAAAGTAAGTCGATTTTATAAAATGACTTACTTTTTTATTAGTTTTTTTTCAATTAAAGTAATGATATAGTACATAAGATAAGATACGATTCCTAATAAGAAAACAGAAGTGATTACCAAATCAATGTTAAAAACTTGTGACCCATACATGATCAAGTATCCTAAGCCCTCTTTAGAGACTAGTAGTTCACCCATAATGACGCCGATTAAAGACATGCTGATGTTGATTTTTAAACTGTTGATAAAAGTAAGGCGATTACTTGGTAGTACGGCTTTGAAAAAGATTTGACTTTTTTTGGCTTGAAATGATTTTAATAGGGTAATGAAGTTTTCATCTGTGGTCATGAAGCCGTTGTAAATATTGATGATCGTGATGATCGCAGAAATGAGTAAGGCCATAAAGATAATAGAATTGATACTGGCACCTACCCAGATAATGATAAGGGGTCCAAGGGCAACTTTTGGTAATGAATTGATTACAGTAAGATAAGGATCTACTATTTTGGCAACTTTTGGGCACCACCATAGTATGGTAGCAACGCCTATGCCGATGACAGTAGCAATAGTAAAACTTAAAATGGTTTCATAAACAGTGATCCAAATATGATTGTATAGACCGTTGGTTTGATGTAACGATACAAAGGTAGAAATAACGTTTCCAGGGGATGAGGTTAAAAAAGTATTGACCAAATGACTTTTAGCAAGAAGTTCCCAGCCGACCAAAAAGATTACGATAATGGCAATTTGAGAAAAAAGAATGAGTCGTTTTTCTCTTTTTTTCTTACGTAAAAATTGTTGATGCTCTATTTCATAGGTGGACATCTAAATCCCTCCATATTTTATCATAATAGATACTGAATTCTTTGCACTTTCGATTATGGATTGGACTTGATTTGTCTGTTAGATGAATATCGTAAATTTTTTTCACTTTTGCTGGTCGTTTGGTTAAGACGACGATGCGATCAGATAAACTGATGGCTTCCGCAAGATCGTGTGTTACCATGATCGCAGTTTTTCCTTCTTGTTTAATGATTTTATAGACGTCGTCACTTAGAGCCAATCTTGTCTGATAGTCGAGTGCCGAAAATGGTTCATCAAGGAGCAATATATCAGGATTGATGGCTAATGTTCTGATTAAAGCAACTCTTTGTCTCATTCCTCCAGATAGTGAATCAGGATACTTGTCCATGAAATCTTTTAGTCCATACGTTTCAAGTAGACGTACGACTCTTTCTTTATTTTCTTGTGTTAGTTCTTGGTTAATTTCAAGACCCAGAAGACAGTTTTCTAAAATAGTTCTCCATGGGAACAAAGAATCTTTTTGTAACATATATCCTAATTTGCAGTTTTCTTTATTAAAGGTAATGTTTCCTCCTGATTTTTTTTCTAGGTTGGATAAGATGGATAAGATCGTCGATTTTCCACAACCGCTCGGTCCCACAATAGAAATAAATTCTTTTTCTTTGATGTCCAACGTTACATCTTCTACTGCTAAAATGACACTTTTCATATCGTGATAACTTTTATTTAGATGATCAATTTTTAATATGGTATCCATGTTAATCCTTGGTGTAGATTAACTTGTCGAATGATACTTTTTCATCTAATTCGCCGGATGCTTGCATGATGGTTTGTAAGTGATCAAATGATTCTTCACTAAAGTTTGTAGTCGTTGGCCAAGCATCTATATCGCGATATCTTTTAATAACGCCAATTAGATCATTTTTAGAAGTATCTGGAAATTGATCAGCAATGACATTGGCAACTTCTTCATCAGTATGATTGTGGACGTAATCGAGTCCTTTTTGAATTGCTCTTGTAAATTTTTCTATGATGTCTGGATTTTCTTCGATGTAACTTGTCCTTGCACTATAAGAAGTGTAAGGAACAACGCCTCCTAACTCTCCGATGGATGCGACAACGTAGCCAAGTCCTTGTTGTTCAATTTGTAATGCATTTGGTTCAAACAAGGTAACAAAGTCACCAGTTCCACCAATGAAAGCACCACTCATGGCTGCAAACGCAATTGATGTATCAATGTTTACATCAGTATTGGGATCTATTCCATGTTCTCTTAAGGCCCATTCGAATGTCATTTCTGGCATTCCACCTTTTCTTCCGCCTATTATATCTTTTCCTTTTAAATCTTCTAATGTGAAATTGTCTATTTTTTCTCTAGATACTAAGAAACTGCCATCTTTTTGTGTAAGTTGTGCAAAGGTTTTTAAATAATCTTTCTCGCCACCATTATAAACATAAATTGTGGCTTCGCTTCCAGAAAAGCCAATTTGAGCGTCACCAGATAAAACGGCAGCTGCAACTTTGTCAGCCCCTGGTGTTAAGATTAGTTCAATATCGAGTCCTTCTTCTTCAAAGTATCCTTCTGATAGTGCAACATATTGGGGAGCATAAAAAATAGTGTGTGCTACTTCCGCCAGTTTTACCTTGGTTAAATTGTTTTTATTAGAATTGAAGTTTAACAATACAGATAAGGCAATTAATAGAATGATGAGTGCACTAAGCACCGAAATAATGATTTTCCTCAATTTTTCTCCTCCTTTTCTCTACAAAGTATTATATGAAAGAAAATAGAATAAGTGAGATAAAAAAGGATAAATCTTTTTAGCATATTTTGTTCTATCGATAATCTTTTTCTCATTTTTATTATATAGTAGATCCAAGTGATAGTTTTGTTAGCAGAATGTTGATTGCAAAAAGAATGAAAGGAAAAGCAATATGGAGGTTACAATCAAAAAGGCCACAAAAGAAAATGTTTTTGTGGCAAATGATTTATTGACAGAGTTAATTCGAGATGAAAAACAATATGATACGAATATCAATCAAGATTGTAAGGTTTTAAATTGTTATGAGAACTTTATTGATAATGAAAATAACTGTATTTTATTTGCTTTTGTTGGTGATCAAATTGTTGGTTATTTATATGGCTATGTTATCGATGGTGGAGATGCCTATTTGGAAAAAGTAAGCCAATTAGAGGCGATGTATGTAAAAGACGCTTATCGAGGAAATAAAATAGGCAGTATGTTAATGAAAGAATTTAAGAATTGGTCTCATAAGAAGAATGTAAGATATATGGAATTAAAGGTGTGTACATCGAATCAAAATGCTATTTGTCTTTATCAAAAAGAAGGTTTTTCTACTATTAAATACATAATGGGGATCAAACTTTAAATTTAGAATAAAAAAATATGATAGAATGGTCAACGGTAAAAGAAAAATATGGTAAAATAGACTCATAAGGAGGCATGAGTATGGATAAAACAAAAGTAGATCATGCGATCGATCAAGCTGCGGCCAACATGAGTTTTGAAGGTATGAATTTGACATCTGATGAGAAAAAGCAGATTAAAAGTGATTTGGAAGAGAAAAGAAGTTTGTTACTTTCTTTTTTAGATCTTTATAAGAAAAGACAAAGAAACAAGCACGATAAAGGTGGAAAAAATACATGCAAGAAGAAATAAATCGAATCATAGAAGAGGAAAATCGCCGATTGAGGGAACTACCCCGTGAATTTAAACAAGATAAACGTTGTTATAAAGGGACCAAAGTATTGATTAATAAATTAGGAATTCACGATCCGCAACTGCTTATGGTAGTAGAAAGAAAAAGAGTGGCTGCAAATCTTACTTATATGCAACTGTATCCTTTTGTTGGCAATTTTGATATGCAACATTTAAAAGATATTCATTACATTTTATTTGGTAGCATTTATCCGTTTGCAGGTCACTTTCGAGATACGGATTTATCGAAAGGTGGAACGAATTTTTGCCGTTGTGATTTATTAGAAGATTATTTGAAGGAAACTTTGGATAAGATGAACCGAAAAATTTATCAAGTGACGACGAAAGAAGAATATGTTTCTTTTTTGGCCTATTTTTATTCTGAATTAAACATGGCCCATCCCTTTCGAGAGGGAAATGGGAGAACCATTCGTGAATTTATGCGTCAGTTTGTAGAAAAGAAAAACGATATTTTGCCTTTTGGAGATTGTCAATTGTTGTATTCTAACATGGACAAAGATCGCTTATTAGAAGCAACGATTTACAGTGTGAAACACGATACTAGTTTGTTAGAACTTGAGTTTGCAAAGGGCTTGGTCAAAAAAGAAAAAGTAGAAGATAGTAGTAAAAGACGTAAATAGATCGTCTTTTTCTTTTGTTTCAACTTTAATTATTGTATAATGAAACTAGGGAGTAGGGTATCATGATAGAAAATTTAAATGAACAACAAAAAGAAGCCGTATTGTATAACGATGGGCCACTGCTTATTTTAGCAGGTGCTGGTAGTGGAAAAACGAGAGTTCTGACTACTAAAATTGCTTATTTGATCCAAGAACGAAACGTTATGCCATATCATATTTTGGCAATTACTTTTACCAATAAGGCCGCCAAAGAAATGAAAAGTCGTATTGTCGGTTTGATCGGATCGGTAGCTTCTGATATACAAATATCTACCTTTCATAGTTTTGGTCTTAAGATTATTCGTGAGAATGCTAATTTATTGGGATATCAATCTAATTTTGTCATCATGGATAGCGACGATTCTTTGACGATCATACGTAAAATTTTAAAGGATATGGATTTAGATCCGAAAGTATATCATCCAAAAGCCATTAAAAACAAAATCAGTGGTTGTAAAAATGAATTTGTTTCACCAGAAGAGTATGAAAAATACGCAGCAAGCGAGTACGAACAAGTGATTTGTAGTGTTTATCAAAAATATGAAAGAAAACTAAGACAAAATAATTCGATGGATTTTGATGACTTGCTTTTGCTTCCTATTCGTCTGTTTCAAAAACATCCGAGTGTTCTACAAAAGTATCAAGAACGTTATCAGTATATTTTGATCGATGAGTACCAGGATACCAACGAAGCACAATATATTTTAACGAAATTGTTAAGTGCGAAATATCGCAATATTTGTTGCGTCGGTGATAATGATCAAGCTATTTATGGTTTTCGAGGCGCTAATTATAAGAACATTTTGAATTTTGAGAAAGATTATGAAGATGCTAAAATTATCAAATTAGAACAAAATTATCGTTCTACCACCATGATTTTAGATGCTGCCAATTCTGTGATTCGAAACAACAAGAATAGAAAAGAGAAAAATTTATTTGGTACGAAAAAGGTAGGAGAGAAAGTAAAATATTATCGTGCTTATGATGAAAAAGATGAGGCACACTATGTTTCTTATCACGCCAAAAAATTGATTGAAGATGGGATCGAGCCAGAAGAAATTGCGGTTTTATATCGTACCAATGCGCAATCTCGTATGGTAGAAGAAGCGTTGTTGAAAGAACGTGTTCCTTATCATATTGTTGGTGGCTTAAACTTCTATGCCCGAAAGGAAATTAAGGATTTGCTTGCCTACTTGCGACTCATTCATAATGAACAAGATAATGTGAGTTTACTTCGGGTGATTAACACTCCAAAACGAGGCATTGGTCTAAGAACGATTGATAAGTTAATTGAAAAAGCAGATTCAGAAAACATCAGTATTTATGAAGCCATTACAAGTTCTAAGGAGTTGGCTTTTAAAAACATTATTGAATCGTTAAAGAAAATCAAAGAACATGTGACGTTGACGGAATTAATCGACAAAGTACTGGATGCTACTGGAATGAAGGCCGATTTAGAAAGTGAAAAAACATTAGAAAGTGAAATCCGTCTTGAAAACTTGGAAGAATTTAAGTCGATTACCAAAGATTTCGAAGAGCGGGAAGGCGTAATTTCTCTTGAAGATTTCTTGTTTGAAGTAAGTTTGGTTACCGATGTGGATACGCGACAAGATGGAACTTCGAAAATTAACTTAATGACCGTACATTCCGTGAAAGGTTTAGAGTTTGATTACGTATTTGTCATTGGGTTAGAAGAAGGAATTTTTCCGCATATGAATTCTTTGATGAGCGAAAGTGATGTAGAAGAAGAACGACGTCTATGCTATGTGGCGATTACGCGAGCCAAGGAGCAATTGTACTTGTTGAATGCTAGAAGAAGGACGTTATTTGGAAAAGATCAAGTAAATCCTCCTAGTCGTTTCATTGGAGAAATCAAGGAAGAATTGCTTTCTATGGAACGTGTGGAACAACAAGAGGAAGTGTCTCCAAAAATCAACAAAGAAGAAAAATTTTATGAAAATGAGATGAACTATCAAGTTGGTGATTATGTTTATCATGATACATTTGGTACAGGCAAAGTAGTAGAAGTTACGAATACTTTAGTCAGTGTGGCATTTCGCTTGCCATATGGCATAAAAAAATTGATGAAAAATCATAAAAGTTTAAGGAAGGTGCAAGAAAATGAATAAAGAAAGACCATATACGTTGTTGATTATGGCTGCTGGTATGGGAAGTCGTTTTGGAGGACTTAAACAAATTGAACCGATGGGGCCAAATGGAGAGTTTTTGCTTGATTATTCTATTTATGATGCCATTCAAGCCGGTTTCCAAAAGGTTGTATTTGTCATTAAAGAAGAAAACTATGAATTGTTTCAAGAAACGGTAGGAAAGCGTATTGAAAAACAAATTCAGGTGGAGTATGCATTCCAAAAAATAACAGATATTCCAACGAGATATCAACTACCAAAAGATCGTGTGAAACCACTTGGGACTGCCCAAGCCATTTTGGCAGCAAAAGATAAAATTCAAGAAGATTTTGCGGTAATCAATGCGGATGATTTTTATGGAAGAGATGCCTTTTTTGTACTTCGTGATTTCTTCTTGCAAGATAGGAATTCTTCTATAGAAGAGTATGCGATTGTTGGCTATCAGATTCAAAATACGCTTACGGAAAACGGGGCAGTAAAACGTGGTGTTTGCCAAGTCAAAGATGAGTATTTAGAACGCATTATTGAAAGTTCCGTAGAAAAGAAAGACGGTGTGATTGTTGCAGAACCATTAGATGGTAGTAGTAAATTTGAAGTGGAGCCAAATCGTGCTGTTTCGATGAATATGTTTGCCTTTACTCCTGCTATCTTCACTTACATTGAAGATCATTTCCCTGACTTTTTTGAAAAGAATAAAGCAGATTTGTCAAAATGTGAATATTTGATACCAGATGTGGTGACAGAATGTATTCAACATAAGATTGCAACGGTGCAAGTGCTTCCAACAACGGCTAAATGGCAAGGAATTACTTATCTAGAAGATAAAGAAAAAGTAGTAAAAGCCATTGCAGAATTGATTGCTCAAGGAGAATATCCACAGAAATTGTGGAAATAAATAAAATAGAAGATGATGATCTTCTTTTTCTCTATTTACAAATATATTTATGGTATAATTTGATTAGACGATTAAGGTTAGGTGAGAATATGCAAGAGCGTTATCAAGAATTAATAAAATTATTAAATGAAGCCAATTATAACTATCATGTCTTAGATAAGCCGACCATTACGGATCAGGAATTTGATAAGTATTTACGAGAATTATTGACGATCGAAGAAGAATATCCTGATTGGGTTAGGGAAGATTCACCTAGTCAAAGAATTGGCGGTATGGTTGTTGATGGTTTCGATAAAGTTACGCACGAAATACCAATGTTATCTCTTAGTAATGTTTTTAATGAAGAGGAAGTATTAAATTTTGATCACCGAATTCAAAAAGAGGGATTTCATCCGCAGTACGTATGTGAATTGAAAATAGATGGGTTATCTGTTTCGTTACTTTATAAAAATGGTAAGTTAGTACGTGCTGCGACAAGAGGCGATGGTGTTACGGGAGAAGACATTACGCACAATGTCAAAACCATCAAAACGGTACCTTTGATTTTAACAGAACCAATCGATATTGAGGTTCGTGGTGAAATTTACATGAGTAAGAAAACGCTTCAAGAGTTGAATCAAAAACGTAAGGAAGAACATTTACCATTGTTACAAAATCCAAGAAATGCTGCAGCTGGCTCTATTCGGCAACTGGATTCAAAAGTAGCGGCCAGTCGTAAGTTGGATTGTTTTATCTATCATTTGCCTAATCCTTTGGATTATGGCATTGCGACACATGACGATGCACTACAATTTATGAAGAAATTGGGTTTTAAAGTAAACCCTAATAATCGTTTGGTAGAGAATATTTCTCAAGTTTTAGAGTTTATTGATTATCATACGATACATCGTCATGAATTGCCTTACGATATTGATGGAATTGTCATTAAAGTTAATAGCATTCGCCAACAACAAGAACTTGGCTATACTGTGAAATATCCTAAGTGGGCCACTGCTTATAAATTCCCTGCTGAAGAAGTATTGACGAAGTTGGTGGATATTGTCTTCACAGTTGGAAGAACGGGGCAAATTACGCCTAATGCGGTTTTAGAGCCGGTTTTAGTGATGGGAACAACGGTATCTAGAGCAACGTTACACAACGAAGAGTTCGTCAAAGAACGAGATTTAAAAATTGGTGATGTAGTCTCTATTCGTAAGGCGGGAGATGTTATCCCTGAAGTAATTGAAGTCAAAAAAGAAAGACGTAATGGGCAAGAACGAGATTTTCAAATGATTACACAGTGTCCAATTTGTGGAAGTACTTTACAGAAAAAGAATGATCAAGTTGACTATTACTGTCTTAACGAAAAGTGTCCAGCACGAAAGATCGAAGGATTGATTCACTTTGTGAGTCGTAATGCCATGGACATTGATGGTTTAGGAGAAAAAATTATTGAGGACTTTTACAATTTAGGATATTTAAAACGTGTAGTTGACATTTATCATTTAGAGAAATATCGACAAGATTTGACACTGTTGGAAGGATATGGAACCAAATCGATTGACAAATTGTTGGAAGCAATTGAAAGAAGTAAACAGAATTCGTTAGAGCGCTTGGTGTTTGGGTTAGGAATTGTTCATGTAGGAAGTAAAACAGCCAAATTGTTAGCAAGTCATTATAAAACGATGGAAAATTTTATGAAGAGTACCGAAGAAGAACTTACGACGATTCCAGATGTTGGGCCAATCATTGCGAAAAGTGTTGTTTCTTATTTTCAAGATCCAGATAATATTGCTCTTATTGAGCAATTAAGAGACGTTGGGGTCAATATGATGTACTTGGGTTCTGTTATCGAACAAGATGAGGACTTTGCTGGGAAGACGTTTGTTGTAACAGGGACACTTTCTTCTATGACAAGAGAAGATGTGAAAAGTGAAATTGAGAAACGCGGTGGAAAAACAGTAGAGTCCGTCAGCAAAAAGACGAGTGTTGTGGTTGTAGGCAAAAATCCAGGTAGCAAGTACGACAAAGCCAAAAGTTTTCAGATTCCTATTTGGACGGAAGAAGAATTTTTATCGCATCTTGATTGATAATTTAGTAGAAAAAAATAGAAAAGTATTGTATAATGTGCTTAAGAGGTGAAAGGTATGTTGAAAAAGAAGAAAAGGGAAACGAAAGAGAAAGCAAACAAAAGAAAGAAAAAAAGTGAAAGAGAAAAAAAACCGATCAATGTAAGAAAGATTATCAATATTGCCTTTTTGGTTATCATTGGAGTGTTGGCTATTGTATTAATTGATTTGGTTTGTGTTTTAAAATTTCATGTTGGTCCTTTTTTTGCCATTCGGACAAATGTTTATGAAGATGGTGGTACAAAAGTATATTATGGTTTGGGTTATAAAGTAATTAAGTATAACCAAGAAGAAGGAAAAAAAGGAACGAAAGTTGGTTTTTGGACGATGCCTTATACCGCAATTCCAACTCCCGTTGATATTTTAGATTTGGCCATTGCTTATCGTAACGACCCAGAAGCAACTTATAAAAAATATTACGATCAATATTTACAAGTGACTGGTAGCGTATATACGGTAGATAATCAAAAGAAAGTATTAACCATTCGCTATATTGATCCTGATGGAAAATATACCTTAGATGTCGTTGCTTCCATGTACGATGATGATGTAGATTTGTCTGTTTATTCTGTCGGAAGCACGGTAAGTTTCGTTGGAAGTGTCAACGATTATCGAGATAAAACTGATACCACCCCTAATCAAATTTGGATGCGAGATTGTTTTATGAGAGAGTAGAAATACTCTTTTTTTATGTGTCAATATTGTAAGAAAACAAAATAGAAAATAATGTTATACTATAAATGTGGTGATATTATAAAAAAAATTATGTTGTAGAAGACGATATCATTATGGTGACTAGTAGAGTGTTGGAAATGGTTGAAGTGTTATCGATGTCTTATGGTGCAAACGACTATATTACGAATCCCTATCATCCAACGATACTGTTACTTAGAATTTCAAATATTTTTAAAAGAATGGAAAAAATATAGATTTTCTTTCGTACGATAGATAAGATCAAACCTAGTAAAGGAATGTTGATAAAGGATCAGTTTTAGAGTTAACTAAAAATGAAATGTTCATCTTTTCTTATTTATTGAATAGTCGTGGTAATATTGTATCGTGTGATGAACAATTGTTGTGGTCGATTGTCATGACGGCTATTTTTATCGTAATGATCTACGGTGGATACTTTTTACTGACTTATTTTTTGATGAAAGAGCAACGACAAAAATGTCGATTCCTATTATTTTTTGTAAGAAAAGATACCCTACAGGGTATTTTTTTGATATAATAATGCATGAATGGAAGGAAGGTAAAGATGGAGAAATTGACAAAAGAAGAAGTGCTACATGTTGCGCATCTTGCTAGAATAGAAGTAAGCGATGAGGAAATTGAAAAGTATCGTGTACAGTTGGGACAATTGTGGAGTGAAGTTGAAAAAATAAATGAAGTAAAAAGTGATGAAGAAATGCTTTTTATTACCCCTATCAAAGAGGAATCTTTGCTACGTTCTGATGATGAAAAAGAGGAAATGCCCTTTGAAGAAATGAAAAAGAATGCCAAAAGAACAAGTGGCAATTTTATAGAAGTGCCGGTGATGATTCATGAATAATTATTTTAACCTTAGTATTAAAGAACTTAATGAAAAACTTAAGAAAAAAGAGATAAAGCCGCTCGACTTGGTAGAGGAAGCATTTTCGATCATTGAACAAAATCAAGATTTAAATGCATTTATTACCTTAAATAAGGATGAAGCCATTCAAGAGGCGAAAGAATTAGAAAACATGGAAGTCGATAACTTGTTGTTTGGAATTCCAATTGCCGTTAAAGATAATATTATGACCAAAAACTTGCGTACGACTTGTGCTTCTAAAATGTTAGAAGATTTCATTCCTGTTTACGATGCGACAGTCGTTCGTAAAATAAAAGAAAAGCACATGATTATTATTGGGAAAACGAATATGGATGAATTTGCGATGGGATCTACTTCACAGACTAGTTATTTTAAAGCGCCCCATAATCCTTGGGATAAAACGCGAATTGCTGGTGGATCGTCTGGTGGAAGTGCCACAGCAGTGGCTGCTGGAATGACGATGTTTGCTTTGGGTAGTGATACAGGTGGAAGTATTCGTCAGCCGGCTAGTTATACGGGACTTGTTGGAATGAAACCAACTTATGGTAGAGTGTCCCGCTATGGTTTGGTGGCATTTGCTTCTAGTTTAGATCAAATAGGTCCGATGACCAAACACGTTTATGAAAACGCTTTGCTGCTTAACGCTATCGTTGGAAAAGACGATCATGATTTAACTAGTGTCGAACGAAAAAAAGAAGATTTTACGGCATTGATTGGTAAAGATATCAAAGGGATGAAAATTGCTGTTCCAAATTATTTTGTGAGCAATATTGTCGATTCTGAGATACTAGAGAAATTTCAACAAGTGGTTTCTTTGTTGCAAGAAAATGGTGCAGTGGTTTCTTATGTAGATCTTCCTTATTTAGATAAGGCCGTTACGCTTTATCAAATTATTGCGATGGGAGAAGCAAGCAGCAATTTGGCCCGTTTTGATGGAGTGCGTTATGGATATGCTTGTAAAGATCCAAAAGATGTAGAACAACTTTATTGTAAGAGTAGACAAGAGGGTTTTGGGGATGAAGTAAAACGTCGTATTATGGTTGGCTCTTATTTATTAAGTGGAAAAAATGCCAAAGAATACTATGATAAAGCGTTGCAAATCCGCAGTAAAATGGCTAAAAGTTTTGCTTCTTGCTTTGAAGAATTCGATATAGTTATTGGTCCTACGACGACGACGGTTGCTTATCCTTTGGGAGAAGGAGTAGATGATCCTCTTCAAACTTTTTTAGATGATGTTTTGGTAATTCCTGTCAACATGGCAGGTCTTCCAGGAATGAATGTTCCGATTGGTCTTTCTTCCTCTAATATGCCCGTTGGAATGCATTTGATTGGTAATTATTTTGAAGAGCAGAAGATGTATCAGTTGGCATCCTTCTTGGAACAAAAACTACACTTTGGACAAAAGGAGGTACAAGAATGAGTGCATATCAGACGACAGTCGGCATCGAGGTTCACTGCGAATTAAAAACGAAGAGTAAAATGTTTTCAGCGGCTTCCAATCACTATGGTGGTTCTGCTAACAGCAATATTAATCCTATCGATTTAGGATATCCTGGAACTTTACCCACGATCAATGAACAAGCCGTAAATTTGGCGATTCGAGCAGCACTTGCTTTGCACTGTCATATCAATCAAGAGATGTACTTTGATCGTAAAAACTATTTTTATCCTGATTTACCCAAAGGATATCAAATTACACAAGCCAGAACGCCAATTGGCGTAGATGGATATGTTATGATCGAATGTAATGGACAAGAAAAAAAGATTCGAATTCACGATATTCACATGGAAGAAGATACTGCCAAAAGTATTCACCAAGGGAGTCATTCGTACTTAGATTTTAATCGTGCTGGTGTTCCTCTTTTAGAAATTGTGACCGAAGCCGATATGAAAAGCAGTGAATAAGCCGTTTTGTATTTAGAAAAGCTACGAGAACTGCTTCTTTATACCGATGTTTCTGACTGCAAGATGGAAGAAGGAAGTATGCGTTGTGATGTAAACGTATCGATTAGTAAAACTGAAAAATTGGGAACCAGGACCGAAATCAAGAATATTGGTTCTGTTCACAGTGTGGGACTGGCTATTGATGCGGAAAGTAAGCGACAAGAAGAAGTGTTAGAGCAAGGTGGTATGATTCGAGAAGAAACGAGACGTTTTGATGAAAGTATCAACCAGACGATTTTGATGCGCGTCAAAGAAATTGGAAACGACTATCGTTATTTTCCAGAACCAGACATTCCAAAGTTAAAAATTAGTGAAGAAAGAATCGAGCAAGTTAAGAAGCAACTTCCAATGTTGCCAGATGAGAGAAGAAAGGTCTATTTAGATCTTGGAATTCTTCCCATTAACTGTGATAAATTGATTCAAAACAAACCACTCAGTGACTTTTTTAATACTTTGCTTGGAAAAGATGTTGATTTTGTCGTAGCGAGCAATCTTCTTTTGGGAGATATTTCTGCTTATTTAAATAAAAACAATCAGACGCTTGAAAAGACGACTTTGTCTACAGAACGTTTTGTTTTATTACTTAGTCAGTTGAAACAAGGTGTGATTACGAATAAGATTGTCAAGGATATTTTGCCTGATTTCTTAACAACTTTGGATAGCATCGAAGCGTTGATGGAACAAAAAGGAATTAAGAATATGAACGATGCTTCACTTCTAATTGAAATTATCAGGAATATAATAAAACAAAATCCAGATAGTGTAAAAGATTATCAAGAGGGGAAAGATCGTGCCTTGAAATTCTTGATGGGACAAGTTATGAAGGAAACGAAGGGTTCTGCGAATCCAGCCCTTGCTAGTCAGTTATTGAAAGAAGAATTAAGCAAACAATAAATTGCTTCTTTGATTAACATGTGATATGATAAAAATAATAGGATGTGAGAAAATGAGTTTTATTAAACGAAATAAGTATACGATCATTGTCGTTATTGTATTTGTACTTTTGATTTTTATAGGCGCAAAAGCCATGGAACTTTTTTTCCCAAATTCAGGGAAAGCCATTTATGGGGATCGTCTAGATGGCATTGAAGAAGTAGAAATTAAAGATTCCAAGATGGAACAAGTATTGGCTGAAATGAAGGAAGATCCTATCATTTCTGACATTAGTCAAATTACGAGAGGAAAACTTGTGACGTTTTCTATCGTGGTAAACGATGATGTTACGATTGATGCTGCTAAACCATTGGCCGATAAAGCAATCGCTTCTTTTGAAGATGATCAAAAATCATACTATGATTTTCAAGTGATGATTTCTAAAAATAATAAAGAGTTGACAGATTTTCCGATTATAGGATATAAACACCATGATAGCAGTGGCTTTTCATGGACAAAAGATAGAGCAGGTGCTAGCGAATGAAAAAGAAACTATTCATTATTATTCCTATTGTAATTGCTGTTTTGGTCTTTGTAGGTGTCTATCTTTATTATAATATGGCTGATAAAGAAACATCTTTAAATGTACGAGAAAAAAGATGGTTGGAAGAAAATGCTGATACGGTAGTCGATTTTGAAATTGTCAATAATTTTCCTCTTTATGGTATGAATGGGGAAGGAGTATTATTTCAATTTTTAGATGACTTTGAAGAAAATGTGGGTTTGGAATTTAATCGTATCCCTTATTTAAAAGAAAGTGAACCAACGACAACCAATTATCGTATTCGAATTTTAAACAATGAAGACGCACTATCTAATAATGATTTGTTAGTTTTTGAAGATGGATATGTCATGATTGGAAAAACTTATCAACGTATTAGTAAGATTTCTGATTTAAAAGATATTACGTTTGGTGTGTTTACTGATGATATTGCTGAACTTAGTTATTATTTGAAATCTGGTTCAGATTTATCTTATAAAACGTACAATACGATCGACGAACTTTATACTGCATTGGATAACGAAGAAGTTAATATGATCATTGTTCCAAACATTATGTATTTGGATAAATTTATTGGACAAGATGGATATTCGATCAATTACTATTTTACAGAAATGAGTAAAAAGATTGTTTTGACACTAAGTGATGAGGATGGTCAATTAAATGATATTATGCGTAAGTATTATACCAATTGGAAAAGTAATTCTTACGTAGAAGAATACAATGAGGCATATTTTGATTATTACGTATTAAAAAACAATATCAACGATAAGAGTAGGGCTGATTTAATTTCTAAAAATTACGTGTATGGGTATGTGGAAAATGCACCATATGATGTAACAATTGGAGATAAAACTTATGGAATTGCTAGTGAATACTTGCATCGTATGGAGCGTTTAACGAATATCGACTTCACATATCAACGTTATGATAATGTTGATGAATTACAAAAAGCCGTTGAAAAAGGAGAAGTAGATGTTTACTTTGATTATTACAACTTGACCAACGACAATTATTTGACGACGTTATCGACTTTTATTGAGGATTATGTAGTACTAGGTAAAGTGAAAGATAGTCATATTGTTTCTTCTTTGGAAAGTTTGAAAGGACAAAAAATTGCCATGTTAGAAAAAAATGCATTATATGATTTCTTTTCTAACAATGGGCGCTCTACGATTACGACATTCTCTAATTTGAAAGATCTAGCAAGCAAAGCCGAAAATAATGTGATCGTCGTTGATCGAGAAGTGTACAATTACTATCGAACTTCGAGATTTTCAGATTATGAAGTTCTATATATCGATACGATGATGAACGATTATAAGTTCATGGTAAAGAAAGAAAATCAAACGTTCTATGATTTGTTCAACTACATTATCAACACCAATTCTTATTATCGTTATCGTAATAGTGGTTTAGAGAGTTTAAACTTATCTTTATTTGAGAAAGTTAGTTTCCAACAATTGTACTTTGTTATTTTAGCGATTGTGTTGTTACCTCTTTTATTGCTTGGAGTTTTATATTTGATATTCAAACGTAAAAAGAAAATCAAAGAGGTTCGTAAAGAAGATAGACGGAAATACACAGATATGTTGACATCGCTAAAAAATCGTAATTATTTGAATTTAAATATGCAGAAATGGGAAGAATGTAATGTATTCCCACAAGCGATTGTCATCATTGATTTGAACAACGTCAAGTATGTAAACGATAATTATGGACATGAAGCAGGAGATGACTTGATTGTCAAAGCGGCCTCTATTCTTGTCAATACACAGTTAGAAAACAGTGAAATTATCAGAACTGATGGAAATGAATTCTTGATTTATTTGATGGGTTATAGTGAACAACAGGTGACGACTTATACCAAGAAATTGTCAAAAGAATTAAAAGAATTGCCACATGAGTTTGGCGCATCGATTGGGTTTAGTATGATCAATGATGAAATTAAGACGATTGATGATGCGATCAATGAGGCAACATTAGAGATGAGAACACAAAAGGAAGAATATAAATAAAAGGAATGGTTGTAATGAAAAGAAGAGTAACGGCTTTTTGTAATCGGGTATTAACAGCAATTCGAAAACCGGCAATGCGTATCTTGCCTGGTCAATTGGCCTTTTTCTTCGTTTTATCCATCATTCCTTTGGTTGCTTTAGTAGGAGGAGTTGCTTCCTTTTTTTCTATTTCAGTAGAGTCGTTGGCGGAATTGATTGAAAGTTCTGTACCAGGAAGTGTTTCTAATTTGTTGATTCCCATTATCTCGGGCGAAGGTTTGAATTTTAATATGATTGTTTTCTTTGTTTCCGCATTTATTTTGGCTTCCAATGGAACACATTCCATGATTGTTGCATCTAATTACTTATATAAAGTAAAGGATTCAAATTATTTGAGAAGACGAATTAAGGCCATTTTGATGACTTTTGTGTTGGTTGCTTTGTTGGTGTTCGTCTTGTTAGTACCTGCTTTTGGTGATTTGATCTTTGGAGTAATTCGTTCTTTCTTTCATGGGGAAGATATTGTTAACATCATTTATCGAATTTATCAAATTTTCAAATATCCACTTTCTATTTTCTTAATTTATTTTAACATAAAACTACTTTATACTTTAGCACCCGATAAACCAATTTTAAGTCACACGACTACTTATGGTGCCTTATTTACTACCTTTACGTGGATCATTGCAACGGAAATATATTCTATTTATGTTGAGGTATTTGCAAAGTACGATCTTTTCTATGGTAGTATTTCGAATATTTTAATCTTATTGCTTTGGGTTTATGTATTGGCATATGTGTTCGTATTAGGAATGGCGATCAATTCTTGTGGATTGGAAGATGAAAAAACGAAAAAAGTATGAGAAATTACTCATATTTTTTTGTTTGAAAAACTATTTATAGAGTGTTATAATGGTAAAGAGGTTGAAATAATGAAAAAAATATGGAACAAGATCAAAAAGTATTGTTTAGATTTTAAAAATGATCCTAAAAAGAAACTGTTGAAAATAAAAAAACGCATTAAGGATTATTTTCACAACAATTTATTATTCGTCATCTATGTGATTACTTGTGTAGTAAATTCGACGTTACTACGTTTTTTTACCTTACATACCGTTGAAAACTATCTTTCAATTAAACCCATTTTGGCTGATACGGCGATTGTGGTATTAGTGGGGGCTTTTGGTTATTTGATCAAGCCGAAAAAACGTTTTATTTACTTTATGACGTTTGATATTTTCTTTACAGCCATCTGTATGATCAATTCTATTTACTATACATTTTATACTTCCTTTGCTTCCGTATCTATGTTATCGCTTGCACAGTTTATTGCACCAGTTGGGGATGCTGTTGTAGAAAATGTATTGCAGATTAAGGATTTGGTTTATTTATGGGGCCCTATATGCTTGTTTTTTGTTCATTGGAAGTTGAAGAAGAGAAATTATTACGAACATAATCTTTCCTTTAAAAGAAGAAAAACACAAACATTTAAACATCTTATATTGGGTGCTGTGTTGATTACAATTTTTACATTGACGCTTACTCCTTTGGAGATTGGTCGTTTTGCAAAACAGTGGAATCGTGAATACATCGTCATGAAGTTTGGTATTTATACTTATCAGATGAACGATGTGGTTAAAAGTATTGAACCGAAAGTTTCTTCTTTGTTTGGTTTAGATAATGCGATGAAAAGTTTTCATGAGTACTTTGAAGAGCGAGATACTTCTCAGAAAACCAATGAATATACCAATGTTTTTGAAGGAAAAAATATCATTGGTATTCATGCTGAGAGTATGCAATCGTTTCCAATCGGTATGACTTTTAATGGACAAGAGGTAACGCCTACTTTAAATAAACTAGTAAGTGAGGGGTTGTATTTCGATAATTTCTATTCACAAGTCAGTGTAGGAACTTCGAGTGATACCGAACTTACTCTAAGCACTTCTTTGATGCCAACGCACAGTGGTACGGCCTTTGTTAGTTATTTTGATCGTGAGTACATTAGCATTCCTAAATTGTTAAAAGAAAAAGGTTATTATACCTTTAGTATGCATGCGAACAACGCTGATTTTTGGAATCGACGTACGATGCATGAAAGTTTGGGTTATGACCGTTTTTATAGTAAGAAGGATTTTGAGGTTACCAAAGAAAATACGATTGGGCTAGGACTTAGTGACAAAGAATTCTTTAAGCAAGTAATTCCTAAACTACAGGATATCAAAGAAAAAGGGCAACCATTCTATGGAACTTTTATCATGTTGACCAATCATACACCATTTTCTGATGTAGATAAATATGGCGAATTTGATGTGGATATTAAGGAAACCATAACCAATGAAAATGGCGAAACAGAAGTGATTTCACATCCATATATGGAAGGAACGAAGTTAGGAAATTACTTAAAATCTGTTCACTATGCAGATGCTGCTTTAGGACAGTTCTTAGAGGATTTGGAAGCCAATGGTTTGTTAGAAAATACTGTGATAGTATTGTATGGTGATCATGATGCAAGATTGCCAAAAAACGATTATGTTCGTCTTTATAATTACGATACGACAACAGATTCTGTTTTATCGAAGGATGATCCGAATTACATCGATTTTGATAGTTATCAGTACGAATTGAATCGTAAAGTTCCACTTATCATTTGGACGCCTGAGCACGAGTATACAGGAACGGTTCACGATGTGATGGGAATGTACGATGTGATGCCGACATTAGGCAACATGTTTGGTTTTTACAATCCTTATCAGTTGGGACACGATATCTTTGATATTAAGGAAAACAATATCGTAGTATTTCCAAATGGGAACTGGGTTACGAACAAAGTTTATTACAATAGTCAACAGGAAGAGTATCTTCCATTAGGAAGCGAAGTAATTAGTGAAGAATACATTAAACAGTGTGATGAATATGCAGAATCTTTGTTGTATACTTCGAACAATATAATTGTCTATGATTTAATTCGTTTAGAACGAGAAAGTGAAGAAGTTCGAGCAGAAAGCGAGAAAGGAAGTTAGTATGAGATTAAAAAAAGGGGCAAAAATTGCGATTGTTGTCGTTTTGTTATTAGTAGTAGTTGGGGGATTGATTTGGTACTTTAACTTTCGTGGAAAAGAAAAGGTAGAAGTTGCTAAAGTGGTCAATGAAATATCAGAATATGGATATCAGTTAAAAGATAATAAAAGTGAAGCATATAAAAAGTTGTTTCAGGAATTAAAAGAAGTGTTAGAAAGTGATTCTATCGATGAAGAGGCATATGCTAAACTGATTTCTCAGATGTTCATCATGGATTTTTATACTTTAGATGATAAAGTAGCGAAAACAGATGTTGGTGGTGCTGATTTTGTTCATAGTGAAGAACGAGCAGATTTTCTTGAGCAGGCGATGGATACCGTATATAAATATGTAGAAAGTAATTTGTATGGAGATCGTAAACAAGAATTGCCTACGGTGACTGAAGTAGTTGTTGATCAAATTGAAACGGTTGAGTTTGAGTATTTAGATCAAACTGATACGAATGCTTATCAAGTTTCTGTATCATGGGATTATAAAAAAGATTTAGGTTATGAGACGGAAGCAACCTTGATTGTTGTTCACGAAGGAAATAAACTTTCAATTGCGGAGATGGATTAGAGAATATTTTTCATCTTCGAGTCATATGATATAGTGTTAGAATTGATTCTGACGAAGAAAGATACATAGTGTTTATGGTCTTTCTTTTTTTGCATAAAAAAGGAATGCTATTCATCTGGCATTCCTTCTTGATTATTATCATCATCTTGATTATCATCCGTTTCTGGTTCTTCTTCCGTATCGTCACTACTACTTTCACTAGCAGCAATGCCAATAGTAATTCGTGTAATATTTCCTAAATAAGTGTTCGGATTTACGCTTTGTGAGACGATCTGTCCAGCGATTGCTCCTGGAATGATAACTTCTTCATATTTAATGACTACATTTTTGAGTGGTTTTACCCAGGCATTGATTTTGCTTTTGGTCATTTCTTTGAAGTTTGGTACCAAACATGCTTTGTTTTTGGTATCTTTGCTACAGTCAATTTCATCTGTAGAGGTTGTTTCTTGCTTGTTTTTGGCAATCGTCAATATGACTGGTCCAGTTAATTTATCAATACGTTTGTTGACTGGTTGTGATTGACTCATGACGGTTCCATCCGGATAATCGTTGCTTTCTTTGGTTTCAAATGTCACCTTCACACCATGAGCGTTAGCCCATTTTTGGGCTTGTTCTCGGGTATCACCTGTAAAGTCCGGTAAAAGTCCATAGTTATCTGAACTGTCGTATGGACCTTCGCCAATCAATTTCTTTTCGTATGGTTCATTGATGGAGAAAGAGAATGTTTTAATGAGTTCATGTTCTTCTAGTTCTAGATTTACGTTCATTGCATGGACGATATCTTCGATGCTTTCTTCTACTGGGATATAGTTCCAAAGAACTAATTTGGTTCCTTCGTCGTAGATCATTTGACCATTTCCTTGAAGGAAAAGTTGCTGAATGTTGACGATTTCGCCGTCTTCCTTATCTAAACTTCTTGCAAGAATATCTTTTCCAATGTTGTAGAAAGAAAGAATTTGTTCTGTTGTAAGATTTGTGTCCATATTTCTTGAAACAGTATTTAAAATATCTAATAATGTGTTGACGTTACGAATGCTTTTCATACTGTTGATCATACCTTGAATGACTAATTGTTGGTTCAAGCCACGATCGATATCGCCGTTGGCTAATTGTTTACGGTTTCTAGCAAGAACAAGTGCTTGTTCGCCATTTAGATGTTGCCATCCTTCGCTAATACAAATTTGGTTTGCACGATCGCTATCGTCGGTACACAAATCTTGTGGTACCTCTACGTCGATTCCTCCTAGAGCATCAACTAAACTGACTACACCTTTAAAGTTGATCTTGACGTAATAATCAATATTAATTCCGGTAAAATTCTGAATGGTTTCGATCATGCAACTTTCTCCATACCACGCTGCATGTGTGATTTTGTTTTCTGTTTGATTTTTAAAACATGCGATTGGTACATAAGTATCACGAGGTATACTTAACATTGTTGCATTTAATGTTTTAGGGTTAAACGTTACTAAAATAAGAGCATCACCATTGCCAATTTCGTTTTTGTCTAGACCATCAACTTCAGAATCGACACCAATCAATAATATGGTAAACGGTTCTGTTAATGTTTTGTTAGATGAAGTAAGCAATGAACTGCTGGTATTTTCTTTTTTCATTTTTTTATCTTTGCTGATGATTACTTTGGTATCTGTAGCGATGTTTTCGTATTCTTCAATTCCTTGAAACATCACAGGATAATTGCTCGATATGAATAGGGCATCGATTTCTCCTGCATAAAGATCTGACATCATAGAAGAAAAATCAGAGTATTCTTCTAAATCATTGTTTTCTGTTAGTTTGTTTTCTTTGATAATTTCTTGACTGATGATGTATCCTTCAATCGATTCTTCGTCATCGATGATTCCGATGGTCAATTCTTTGACATCATCGATTGTATTGACAGGGGAATCTTGCATCACGATAAGATCTGTGGTATAGGTAATATAATCTTTGTTCATGTTATCTAGCGATCCATATACTTTACCGATCATAAAGCCGATGAAAGCGTTGAGAACGATGTAGATTGTCATGAGAAATACAAAGAGTAAATGATGACGTTTTCGCTTTTTTCCTTTTAATGTGCGATATACTTTGATTAAGGCAAAAATATCAATTAAAATGAATATGCCTACTAGGACATAACGAATGAGTGGTTCGATAGGTCCTAGTAACAGTATATGATAAATGGAATAACTGCTTGCTAGTAAGGCAAGTATTACCGTAATCGTAACAATAATGTTCCATGTTTTTTGATTTTTTTTCGTATTTTCCTTTTTTTCTTTTTTCATTTTAACCTCCGACTATTATCTATTATATCTAAAAATGTTTCTTTTTACAATTGCTTCCTTGGAAATTGTTTAGAACTTACAATTCTTTTACAAATCAAATATTGTTGTCAAGTCGTCGTAACTTCTTAAGAACAACTGTACGTCTTTTGCTTTTTTTGATATAATTATGATGGATTATCATAGATTGGAGGTACAAGAATGAAGAAAATCAAAATATGGTGTTGTAGTTTCTTTTTTGGTTTTGTTTGTTTTTTTCTAGCGCAAGATGTTTATGCGATGAAGCCGGTAGAATTTAAGGATCGTGTAGTTTGTGGCGATCAATATGAGTTGGCTATCGCACTAGATGATGGGAATTTGGAGCATGTGGCTTGTTATGCTGACTATTATGCGGCCAAAAGTGCCATGGATAGTCATAGTAACGATAATGTTGTCATTTTGGCTAGAGCGTACAATAAGGTGTATGGGGAAACGAGAACAGAAATTGCCGATGCCAAGTATGCTTTGTTAGATCTATCGGTCAATACACAAAAGCCGTACTCTCATTTTTTCCCTGATGCAGGAGACGATACGACTAAAGATAACTATATGGATACAGGAACGTTGTATCGTTCGGTAGATGGTGCTTATTTGTCTGTTAACTGGCCGAATCGAGTTGCTCATGTTAAAATTGCGGGTTATGATGGTTGGGTTAACTTTATTAGTTCTTGGACAAATTGGTTAACCAATGATTATCAAATTGTACCTCTTGCTTGGGTAAAATCAAGTAATTATTATGTTGTAACCGATAGTGCCATCCATCATTATTTAATTAACAATATTTATGAAGAAATGGCCAATCCTTATTACATTAACCTGGGACCAAAACCAGAAATGTTAGATGCTGGTACCTATTATAGTTACGATGGAAAATATTTTTATCGCGATCGTAAGTCGATGCTTCAAGATTATAAAGAAGGGGTCCACACTCGAGCGGTAAACAGTAGTAAACCATACTACAATTACTATATGTATTTACCACAACATTCAAGGACGACGTATTCAAGTGCTGATATCGATCAATATATTCGTAACCAATTAGGATATCAAGCAACCGTATTTGATGAATATGACTTTATTTCGAGCAATCGATATCTTTCAAAACTTTATGGACAAGGAAGTTTCTTTTACAATGCGCAGCAAACGTATGGTGTCAATGCGATTGTCATGTTGGGCATTACAAGAAATGAGTCAGCAAATGGTCGTAGTCGAATTGCCATCGATAAGAACAACGGTTTTGGAGACGGCGCAGTAGATAGTAGTGCTTATCAATCTGCTAAGACGTATGCTTCTTTTGCAAATACGATTTATGCTTATTCCCATAATTTGTTTACATATGGATATTCCAATCCTTATGATTGGCGCTACCACGGTAGTATATTAGGAAACAAAGGGGTTGGGATGAACGTCCAATATGCTTCTGATCCTTATTGGAGTGAAAAGGCCGTAAGTTATTACAATCAGTTTGATTATGCTAGAAGTGATTATAACTTTTATCAATTGGGAGTTACCAATCAAGATGTAGTTTATGCTTATGCCAGTGCTAGTTATGGTTCCAAAAAAGTGTATTCTTATGATAAAAAAGATTATTCGATGATTTTGGTAGACCAAATTGACAACAGTGAAGGTAGTTGGTATAAGGTTGTCAGTGATTTGAATATCGATGCAAATAAAAATCAAATTACCGAAGGTCCGTACGATTGGGAAAATAGTTATGTTTATGTGCCGGTTTCTATGGTAAATAAAATTAACGAAGGTAAAAATGGTATGATCAGTCCTGAAGAAGTTTACCATTATGGAGATTATGATTATACTTACGAAGTGTATGCAAGTAGTAGTGTGCTTCATCAAAGTGATACAACTACTACTCCTAAGGTAGCAAAACTAACGAGCGATGTAACATTCTATTATGATGCAGCGCTTACGATGCCTGTGGAATCAAAAACGTTTACACCAAACGGAAACGTTCGCGTGACGGGGGCTAAAGCAAATACTTACGTGATGGTTTATGCCGTTGCCAAAGATGCTAGTGGTACGCCGGTTGCTTATTTGGTTACTTCCGATTACCGTTATAATCAGCAAGATTGGATTCCGGCAGGGCATATGGAGTTTGTAGGGCTTAGTTATGGAAAAGAAAACGTCGATAATGGAGCACACTATGCGTGGGTCAATTCGACACCAACCGATACGAAAGAAACTGTGATCAGTGGTTTCTACAATCGTACGTATTTCCCAATTTTAGGAGAAGTCGAAGCAAATGGAATCAAGTGGTACAAAGTTCCTGCTGATATGAATGGAACGATCGGTTATGTTATGGCAAATGATCTACGGGCTAATGTTACGTATTATCAAGGTGAAGTGATCAATACTGCACCAGTTATTACAGCAAGTGATAAAACAGTGGTTCAAGGAAATAAGATTGATTTATTAGAAGGGGTAAGTGCTACTGACCAAGAAGATGGAAAAATTACCGATATTCAAGTTTCTGGAGAAGTTAATTTTGATGAGCCGGGAGAGTATCTAGTTACTTATACAGTAGTAGATACGTTAGGACTTTCTACTTCTAAGACGATTACTGTTACCGTATTAAAAGATGAAGAGCCGGTTATTACGGCCTTCGATATTGAAATGACGCTAGGAGGAAAAAAGCCGGATTTGTTACATAATGTAACGGCTACGGATAAAGAAGACGGTGATTTATTAGAAATTACGGTGGATGATCATTTGGTAGAGTATGATAAGATAGGCAAATATTCGGTTACTTATACTGTATCAGATCAGTTTGGTCATGTGGTAACCAAAACCGTAACGTTAACCATTATGGAAAATCAAAAGCCGGTGATTTATGCGACGGACAAAAGTATCGTAGTGGGTAGTACGTTTGATCCAAAAGAAGGAGTTACAGCGTGGGATCAAGAAGATGGTGATTTAACAGACGATATTCATGTAGTTAAAAATTTAGTAAAAGAAAATGAGACAGGAACTTACGAAGTGACGTATGAAGTTACAGATACTTATCAGCAAAGAGTAGAAAAAACTATCTTGATCACTGTTGTCGACAAGAGTGAAAAAGAAGGAACATTCTATTTAGATTACTTGAAAGAAATTGACGGTAAACTTGCTATAAAAGGTTATCATACCATCAATGGAATCGATAATACATTAGATGAAAATTTTAAGTACTATTTGGTTTTTGAAGATTTGAACGATGCTTCTAAAAGTTATCAACAACCTCTTAATCGAATTACGGATACAAAAGAGATGACAAGACCAGTTTTAATTAATGATGGAAAAGATTATACTTATTCTTGGTTTCAGGGAGAACTTGATTTATCTTCGATTCCACAAGGAGATTATCGGTTATATTTGGTAACTGAATCTCTTGCTTACTATTCTAAAACGATCGTCAACAATCGTCTTTACAAAGAACAATTTACGACTTATGATAATGAAAAATATGTAATATGTCGCAATAATTATAGTGGAAAAATTGCTCAAATCGAATTGATGATTCGTGATTCCAAGTTGGGTTCTAAGACGGGTAGTTTTACTTATAATCAGTTTGATCAATATCGGACGTTGAAATTTAACGAAGATCATACACTGCAGGTGTTGGGAACCTCTTATTCATATGGTGCTGATATGGGACTCAATGCTACCGTCAATCGTTATATGATTTTTGAAAACAAAGAAACTTACGAAACGTATCGTAAGAGTTTGGGTAGTATTACTTCTGGAATGTATCCAGTTACTTTGCCGGTTTCTGATCAATTAGGAAAAGAACGAGCATGGTATCAAGCCAATTTGAACTTGGAAGATATTCCGGTAGGAGAGTATGTGATCTATATTTCCAATGAAACAAATATGCAAGATATTGGAGAGTTTAGAAAGACGTCTTACGATGATATTTCAAAAGTGACGACGACTGTAAATGGTAAGATATATCGTTTTGTGGTTAATGAAGAAAAACGAAATCGTGTAGAACTTGTTGTCGAAAAAAAATAAAAGAAGAGTGCACTCTTCTTTTTTTACTTGAAATATGATAGGATAAAAGAGAAAGTAGGTTAGGTTATGTTATCTGAAATTCAAATTTCGATTGATCAATTTTCTTCGTTTTTTGATCCACTTAATAAAGATAGGATTTCTAATGAAATTGTCGAGTACATTCATCGAGAAATGAAATTGATTCCGATGAAATCAGCAATTGCCATCAAAATATGTGGAAGGTCTTCTTTTTCTTCAAAAGAAAAAGAGCAAATGATCGATGTACTTCGCAGCCATTATGGGTTGTTGGTTCAGCATGAATTAAAGTTACATCGTTATCGCAAAATTAAAAAATTGGCTTTGTTGTTGATTGGTGTTTTGTTTATTGCGTTTGCAAGGTGGTTTTCTTATTTTGTTTCTAGTGTGATCGAGGAGTTGTTTTTAATTGCGGGTTGGGTTGTGATCTGGGAACTGGTTTATGAGGTTGTCTTTACTGATAATACGCAAAAAATTCAAGTGTCACAAATGAAAAAGTTGACAGATTGTCAAATTGTTTTTGAACAAGAAAAGGTATCTTTCTGATACCTTTTTTATTCTTCGATAGAGATTACTTTTTTGGCATGTTTTTCGTTTTCTTGTTTTGGAACTGTAATTTCTAGCATACCATTTTTGAATTTTGCTTTGATGTCTTCTTCTTGTACATCACCAATATAGAATTGACGTTCATATTTATGGAAGACATGTCTTTCACGACGAACGTATTTCTTGTTGTGTTCATCTTCTTCATCTAATTTTTTCTCGGCTGAAATTTTTAAATAGCCGTGATCAAGTTCCATATGGATATCTTCTTTTTTGAAGCCAGGAATGTCCATTTCTAAGACATACTGATCATCTTTTTCGTAGATGTCACACTTCATCATCTTGTCCATTTTCTTTGGTTCTAATTCATCGAAAAAATTATCGAAAAATATTCTGCTTGGTAACATGAAAATCACTTCCTTTCCGATTATGTTTTAACACCACTTTTCTTCTTTTGTCAAGATGAAAAATAAAAATTTTAAAGCAATAATATTGTGTGTTGTCAGGTTGGTTTTTATGCATAAAAATAACAGGAATTCCTGTTATTTTTTGATGATGTAGATGGTATATGTATCACAGTAATTGACATATTGTCCATCATATTTTTCTACTGATTCTTTGGTAAAGTCACCGTTGTTTCCATATCCTGGATCGGTCGCGACAATATTCCATTTGATATCTCCGTATCTATTTTTTAACATATTTACCGTATCGTCGTAACTATTTCCAAATTCGAGCCATACTTGAACGGTTTTACTGCGATCGCAACTTGGAGTAGGTGGAGGAGTACTTTCCCCTGAATCCGTTCCTCCTGTATTGTTTCCACTGCCTGATGAACTTCCTGCTGGTGCTTTTCCATTGCTTAGGGTAATGGATAAGAAGGTATTTTCGGATACCTCGCTTCCTGCTGCCTTAGATTGTGCAGTAGCAACGTTTTTTTCTACATTGTTGTTGTAACGATAAATAAAGGAACAAGATAGATTTAATTCGTTACATTGTTGGGTAATGTAACTTTTGGTTTTCCCAACGAAGTTTGGAATCGTTGTCTTTTTTCCTTGGGAAATGGTAACGGTGATCGCATCGTTATTTTGAATGGTATCTCCTTTTTGATGAGACCATTTGATGATTTCTCCTTGCGCAACACTATCACTGAATTCGTATACTTCATTGTATTTGATTCCGTATTGATCAGCCCATGTCTTAAATTCTGCTAAAGAAGAGAAACTTTCCATCGTTAATTTTCCTTTTGAAATAACTACTTTGATTACGGTTCCTTCTTCGATTACATCACCTTCTTGATAGTTAACTTCAATTGGCATGTTCATTTGGATCGATTCATCATAACGATCTGATAATTCGATTTTTAAACGATTTTGGGTGATCCATTCTGTAATTTCCGTCAAAGACATTTTCATTAAGTTTGGTACGGTAATTTTACTTCCTTTGGAAACGGTAATTGTCACTTTGTCTTTGGCTGGATCGACTGTTTTATTTTCTTCAATGCTTTGTTTCATAATGTGATCTCTTTTAATGGTATCGCTGTAGTCAGTTGCTTCTTCGTAGGAAATTGCGTGTTGTTTTAACCAGAATGTGGCTTCAAATTTTGATTTGTTGACAAGATCGATCATTTTCGTTGGTTGAATATCATCTTCTGTCCCAATAGAGAAGATTAATTTAATATAATCATTTCGCTTCATCGTACCGGAACCCTGTTGTTCAATGACGGTATCTTTGGTTTTATCTGAGATAATAAATTCTACTTCGACATTGGATAGATGATTTTTTTTGATAAATTCTAACACATCTTCTGCCTTCCATCCAACCATGTTGGGAATGACGACTTCTTTTTCTAGATCTGGGCCATCTGAAACCGTAATGGTCATTTCATCTATTTTTTTAGATAATGTTCCCGGCTCTACATCTTGACTAATAATATAGTATTCTTCGACATTATCGCTATTTTCAAAAGATTGTTTGATGGTAATTTCGTTTTCCTGAGCCCATTTTACTGCTTCTACTGATGCTTTTCCTGTAAAATCTTCTACATAACTTTGTTTGGGAAGTTGCAAAATTTCCATGTCGGTCAACAGTTGAAAACCACTGTAACCAGTGAGAAGCAAAGCCCCGATGACTGTATAACGCTTTCCTTTTTCGTTGGTTGTCATTCCTGTAAAGAAGAAGAGAATGGAAAAAATAGTGATCAAACTTACTCCAATAATCGTCGCCAACTGATTGACTAAATTGCCACTATTTATGACTGTATAGATAAAATACGCAACTGTCGTAATAATTGCAAGTGCTAAAACAAACGACACAATTCCTTTTTTGTTTTCTTTTTTATTTTCCTTCATTACATCTACCACCTTATTTTCATTCTATCCTTATTATATAATAAATTTATCAAAATAGAAATAGATAATTACGATACTTGTAAAGATTGACAAAGTAAAAAATATTTTTCTTCGTGGCTTTGTAACCGAAGAATCACGATGAAAATGATCACATTTTTTCTTTTCGAAACATTTGAGAAATGTTATAATGATTTTAATGATAGAGGTGCTTATGAAAAATCGATTATCGAAAATTACAGAAATTTTTTTCATTATTTTTGTTATTTTACTATGTTTGTCACAACTGAAATGGTTTTATCAATCATGGATGACGTTGGTGTTGTTGATTGGTGTGTTTATTTTAACGATTCTATATTTTATAAAAGATCAAACAAAAGATAGAAAAAAACATTTAATCTACTTAGGTATTTATGGTTTTTTGGTCATTTTGTATTTAGGAATCTCTCATGTTCATCATAGTAAATTTACTTCTTTGGTTCCATCCAACTTTGATTATCATCTTTTTTCTGAACTACTTTATTTTATCAAGATGTCTGTTGTTGTAGTGATGCTGTTTTTGTTTTCCAAATTGAATATTTCCAAAAAGTATTATCGTCGTGTGATATTTGGAGTATCCTGTTTTATGTCTCTTTCCATTATCATTCCGAATTTGTTAGGTATTTCTTACGGTAGTTATAGCGATCAAACGATTCGTGGTAATTTTTTTACTTGGTTTACCGATGGATATCAAAAGCATACGTTTTATCATTTGGCTTCAAAGGGCTTTTTCTATTCTGCTAATCAGGTGAGTGCTATTTTGCTTTTGTTGTTTCCTGTTTTGCTTTATTATTTGATTAAAACTACGAGTTGGAAAATATTTGTCCTTACTTTTTTACAAGTTTGGGCTATGTTTCTATTGGGAACAAGAACGGCTATTTATGGTTCTATTTTAATGTTGGCTGCGATTGTTTTACTAGGACTATTTTATACTTTTTGGAAAAAGGAAATCAAATTTCAAATGAAGAATTTGATATATTTTAATATTTTAATTTTATTTGTAGGCATTTTGTTTCCATTTTCTCCTATTCATAGTAGGAAAGAAGTGCAAGAAAATATTAATCATGAGGGACTTGCCTATGCGCTTGTAGAGCAGACAGATGATCTTTCATCCCAAGAAATGACACGAGAAGATAAGATAACATATATCGAAGAAAATTACGAAGAAAAACGAATTTTGGAACATTTTATTATCCGTTCCTATCCTTATATTTACGATCCTGATTTTTGGTATGAAATTTTACAATTGCCAACAGAACTTAGAACTAATTGGAGATATTTGGAAAAACAAATGTTAGATCGTGTAATAGAAATCAATCATAACCCTTACGATAAATGGTTGGGTATTAGTTATACGAGAGTGCAGAATATTTTCAATTTAGAACAAGATTTTTTAGTACAGTATTATTCAGTAGGTATTTGTGGTATGATTTTGTTTTTGGCTGGTTATTTTATCATGATAGCAAAAATTAGTTTTGATATTGTCAAGAAAAAATTATCACATTGTTTTTTACCGCTTTGTTTGTTGTATGCTTCTTGTGTATTTTTGGCGGTATCATATTTTAGTGGGAACTTATTAAACAGTTTGATGGTTACTCCTTATTTATGTTTGATTTTAGGATATGCCACCAAAGAAGTGAAAGGAGGAATGAAGTATGAAACATAAGAAAAAAGTATGGTTGATACTTGGGCTTGTGTTTTTGGTGATTGTTTTGGTTATCTCTATTTTATTTTTCCGTGATCAAAAAGAAAAAAAGATGA
>CAMMJA010000010.1 GCA_946497145.1 uncultured Mycoplasmatota bacterium
TTTATTATCAGAATCAAAAAACCATAGATATGCTTTATATGACTGAAGAAGAAAGGCCGATTGTCCAGCAGATATTTGGAAGTGATAAAGATTCATTTGTAAGTTCTGCGAAGTATATATATGAACATATGAAACCAGATATTATCGATATTAATATGGGATGTCCGGTTCCTAAAGTTGCCCAAAGGGCGCAGGCGGGCGCTGCACTTTTGAAAAATCCAAGTAAGATTTTTGAAATTGTTAGGGCAGTAGTGGATGCGGTTCCTATTCCAGTGACTGTCAAAATTAGAAGTGGTTGGGATATGGAACATATCAATGCAGTTGAGGTTGCTAAAATTTGTGAGCAAGCAGGAGCAAAGGCAATTTGCGTACATGCTAGAACAAGAAGTCAGGGATATACCGGTAAAGCAGATTGGAATATCATCAAACAAGTCAAGGAAGCCGTAATGATTCCTGTCATTGGAAATGGAGATGTTACCACCCCTATCTTAGCAAAAAAAATGTTGGACGAAACAAACTGTGATGCTGTTATGATTGGACGTGGTGTCTTAGGAAATCCTTGGTTAATTCGTGATACTGTTGCTTATTTAGAGAATAAAACGTTACCAAAAGAAGTAACTCCTAAAGAGAAAATAGAGATGTGTCTTAAACATTTGAAATACTTGTCGGACTTAAAGAATGAAAAAACGGCTCTATTGGAAATTAGAAATCACGTTGCTTGGTACTTAAAGGGATTGCCTAAATCAAATGAAATCAAAAATAAAATCTATCAAACGAGCAAGATCGATGATATAATAAGTATATTAAAAGATTATGGAAAGGAAATGGAATATGCGTAAAAAAGAAGAAAAGGAAAAAGTGGAAGTAATAAAAAAAGACAATAAGAAGCAAAGTGCAGATGTTCCTTACGAGGAGAGTAAACCACAAAAGGCATATTTTTTTCAACGATTTGCTGCTTATATCGTAGATATCTTAATTGTGAGTTTGGTTTTTAGTTTGATTACTTTACCGATTCCAGAAAGTAAGAATTTATCAAAAATTGAAGATGAAATGATCACGTTAAATGAAAAGTATTTAAATGAAGAAATCGATACGGATCAGTATATCAATCAAAGTATCAGCATTAGTCATGATGCGGCTTATGAGAGTTTTATTTATACTATTATTCAAATTGCCTTGATTATTCTTTACTTTGTTGTCTTTCAATTTTATAATAAGGGGCAAACGCTTGGAAAAAAGATTTTTCGTATTCGAGTAGTAAAGTCAGATGGACAAGAATTGTCTATGAACGATATGATTTTTAGAAGTTTTATCATTAATTCAATTTTAGTAAATATGATTATTCTTGCCTTTACTTTATTGGCATCTGATACGATATATTTTTATACAAGTAATATTTTACAATTTGTGCAAGGATTGTTGTTGATTATCACAGTGATTATGGTCGTGTATCGTCAAGATGGAAAAGGATTACATGATATGATTGCGAAAACAGAAGTGGTAGTAGAAAAATAAAAGGAGGAAACATGAGAGAGTTAACGGAACAAGAGAAAGTTCGAAGAGAGAAAGTAGAAGCCGTACGGGCTATTTGCAATCCATATCCAGATCGTTTTGAGATTACACATGAACTCAAAGATGTGCGAAATGTTGAAGATGGAGTCGATCACATTAAAGTTGCTGGTCGTATTGTTTTGATGCGTAAGATGGGAAAGATGAGCTTTTTGACGATTCGCGATGTATCTGGTTTTATTCAAGTATCTATCAAGATCGATATGGTAGGAGAGGAAAATTATCAATTTTTTAAGGATAATTTTGATTTAGGGGATTTCATCGGAGTAGAGGGTGAAATGTTTACTACGCATACTGGAGAGAAGACCATTCGGGCGAGTCGATTTGTTTTTTTAGGAAAAGCGTTGAAACCGTTACCGGAAAAGTTCCATGGATTAACGGATGCGGAAATGTGTTATCGTAATCGCTACGTTGATTTAATTATGAATGAAAGTACTAGAAAACGTTTTTTGTTGAAGTATGAGTTTATCAAGCAAATCAGACGTTATTTGGAGGATAAGAATTATATTGAAGTAGAAACGCCGGTACTGATTAACAAACCAAGTGGTGCTTTGGCAAAGCCGTTCCGGTCGCATCATAATGCTTTAGATATTGACGTTTATCTTCGTATTGCACCTGAAACATATTTAAAGCGTGCGGTCATTGGCGGGTTCAACAAAGTGTTCGAATTTGCTAGATGTTTTCGAAATGAAGGAATGGATGCTACCCATTTACAAGATTTTACGATGTTAGAAGCATACTGTAGTTATTACAATTATCGTGATAATATGAAATTCATCGAAGATACGTTAAAAACAGTTATTCAAAAAGTATACGGAACTTTACTGATTCCCATTGGTGAAAAGGAAATTGATTTTTCTAAAAAATGGGAAGTAGTATCTTTTCGTGATTTGATTCAAAAATATGTAAACATTGATATTAACGTGTACAATACGCAAGAAAAACTATTAGAAGTGATTAAAGAGAAGGGAATTGATTTGGATTCTGAAGTTGCCATCGAACAACTTGGATATGGAAAACTTGTCGATTTACTTTATAAAAAAGTGGCAAGACCTTATATGATTGAACCGGTATTTTTAATTGAACATCCGATTGAATTATCACCTCTTGCTAGAGCGAATGACGAGAATCCGACCATTACGGATCGATTCCAGTTAGTAATCAATGGTGCTGAAATTGTCAATGCTTATTCTGAGTTGGTAGATCCAGTTGAGCAAATGAAGCGTTTAGAAGAGCAAGCACGTTTAAATGCCAATGGAGATCCAGAAGCCATGGTAATGGATATGGATTATATTGAAGCCATGGAATATGGAATGCCACCAATTTCTGGTTGGGGAATGGGAATCGATCGTGTGATTCAAGTATTAACAGATACGCCAAACATCAAAGATAATGTTTTGTTCCCTTTAATGAGACCATTAGAAGATCAAAATCAATAAAAAGGTGCATAACCTTTTTATTTTTTGTTAAAAATTAGGTGGAATGCTTGTAAAATCTACCAATTCTAAGTATAATTAGTATTGGGAGGGTTAATATGAAGAAACATAATGGATTAAAAGTCGTATTGATTTCCATTTTAACTTTGTTCTTGTTGACATGGATTTTACCAGCAGCCGTGTATCAAGGCAGTTATTTGGATCAAGGACGCGTTCAAATGGGACTATTTGATTTGTTTTCATATCCAACAGCAACGGTGGCTTACTTTGGATATGTTGGAATCTTCGTTTTGTTGATTGGAGGATTCTATGGAGTTTTATCTAAAATAGGTGCCTATCGCACTTTGTTAGATAAGATTGTTGCTAAGTTTAAAGGAAAAGAAGGATTGTTACTTGCCATTATTATGATAATTATGGCAGTTGCTACATCTGTTTGTGGCTTGTCACTTATCTTGCTTTTCTTCTTCCCACTTATTATTTCTCTTATTTTATTGATGGGATATAATAAGTTGGTTGCAGCAGGAGTGACGGTCGGCTCTGTTATGATTGGTTTAATCGGTACTACGTTTGCTGGGGGTACGTTAGATTTATTAAATCAAGTATTGGGCTTAAATATGCAAACGGAACTAGTTACGAAAATTATTATTTTGGTAATTGGTTTGGTACTTCTTATTTTCAATACTTTAATGTATGCGAAAAAGATAAAAGGTACTTCTGTTGAGAAAAAAGAAGAATACATTCCGGAAAAAATTGAATCAAAGAGAAAAGTATGGCCTTTGGTTCTTGTATTAGATATCGTTTTCATCATCATGGTATTAAGTTTTATATCTTGGTATACAGCGTTTAACGTTGATATCTTTGATCAAGCAACAGATGCTATAGCAGGATTTGAAGTTGGTGGCTTTACTATTTTCAGTAAGATTTTGGGCTCTACGTTACCAGCATTTGGTTATTGGTCAATCAATGAAATCATGGTAACGTTGATGGTTGCCATCATTGTTATCGCACTTATTTATCGAGTAAAATTCAACGATTTTATCACGAACTTCTTAAATGGTGCGAAAAAAGCATTAGGACCTGCTGCTTTGATGTTACTTATTTATACATGCTTAATCATCGTTGTTTATAATCCATTCCAACTAGTAATTACGGATTTCCTTTTGGGATTAACGAAAGGATTTAACGTGGTAACTTCTACAATTGTTGCCCTTTTATCTAGTTTGTTCAATGTGGAAATGGCTTATTCTATTCAAAATACAGTCCCATTTATGACAAGTGTGATTACAGATACATCTGTATATCCATTGATCGCAATTATTTTCCAAACGATGTATGGTTTTGTTATGTTAGTGGCTCCTACTTCTGTCATTTTGATGGGAACACTTGCATACTTGAAAATTCCATATCAACAATGGTTAAAGTATATTTGGAAATTATTGTTGCAATTACTTGTTGTGTTGTTTATCATCTTTGTTATCGTTATGTTGGTATAAAAGAAGCGCTGCTTCTTTTTTTTGTTTATAAATTTTGTCAGTATTTTGGTGGCATAAAAGATTGCCTAAACATACAAAATAAACATAGAATAATCTTGAAGGGAGATTAAACTATGTTTTCAAAATTTAATGAAGAAGCACAAAAAGTTCTTATTTTAGCAAAAAAAGAAATGACTGATTTGAAACATCCTTACGTTGGTAGCGAGCATTTATTACTGGCTATTTTATCTAATCCATCGTTAGAGGTTACAAAAAAACTAACAAGTTATCAGTTGACTTATCAGAGATTAAAAGAAGAAATTATTTCTGTGATTGGAATGGGAAGTGAAGCCAATCAATGGTTTTTATATACACCGTTATTAAAGAGAATTATGGAGACGGCTATTTTAGAAAGCAAAGAAAACAATGACGGAGAAGTTACAGTAGAGCATTTATTTTTGGCTTTGCTGGAAGAAGGAGAAGGGGTCGCTATTCGCATTATGTTGGGAATGAATATAGATGTGGATGCGATCTACAGCGAATTTTCTTCTAAGTTAGTACAGAAAAAAGGAAAAGGGAAAAAGAAATTGTTTGTGGAAGAATTTGCGGTTGATTTTAACAAAAGAGCACTAGCAGGAGAAATTGATCCTGTTATTGGGCGAGATGAAGAAATTACGAGATTAATTGAGATTTTGTCCCGTAGAACGAAAAACAATCCTTTGTTGATTGGAGAGGCCGGAGTTGGGAAGACGGCCATTGTTGAAGAGTTAAGTAGAAGAATTGTTGAAGAAAACGTTCCTGATTTTTTGAAGGGGAAACGAATTTTATCTTTGTCGATGGCTGGAATGGTCGCAGGAACGAAATATCGTGGTGAATTTGAAGAACGAGTGGGTAAAATTTTAAAAGAAGTTGAAAATAATTCTGATATTATCTTGTTTATCGATGAAATTCATACGTTGGTTGGAGCAGGAGGTGCAGAAGGAGCAATCGATGCTTCTAATATTTTAAAACCCGCTTTAGCAAGAGGAAAACTTCGTTTGATTGGTGCGACGACTACGATGGAATATAAAGAGTGTATAGAAAAAGATAAAGCACTATCTCGTAGATTTCAACTTATTTATGTTGAAGAACCAAAACAAGATAAAATTTATGATATTTTATTAAAGTTGAAGCCATTATACGAAAGCTTTCACGGTGTAACAATTTCTGATGAAATTTTGAGATTGATCATTACACTTTCTGATCGTTATATCTACGATAGAAAACAACCCGATAAAGCGATTGATACTTTAGATGAGGTATGTGCGAAAGTTGCGCTTACCAAAGACGATAAAGATTTAGAGTTGGATCAATTGTCTTTGGAAATGAAGCACTTGCTGGAACAAAAAAATAAAGCCATCATAGATCAGGACTTTGAGAAGGCCTCTTTATTAAAACGACAAGAGCAAATATTAGAAGATAAGAAGAATCGTTTGGAGTTAGCTAATTTAAAGAAGAAAGAAGTTCGTTCTGTGACGAAAGAAATGGTTGCTTCTGTCATTCATCTAAAAACGAAAATACCGGTTTATGAAATTATGGATAATGATCAAGTAATGTTAAAAAATATGGAACAACAATTAAATGATGTTGTTTTTGGACAAGAAAGTACGATACATGATTTATGTAATATCACCAAACGTATGAAAGTAGGATTTCAAGAGGAAAAACGACCGCATTCTTTTTTGCTGGTTGGACCAACAGGAGTAGGAAAAACGATGTTGGTAAAAGAGTATGCTAAGTTATTATTTGGTAAAGATAATTTTATTCGTTTGGATATGAGTGAATACAAAGAAAGCCATAGTGTTAGTAAGATCATTGGTTCTCCTCCTGGTTATGTGGGTTATAGTGATTATAAAAATGTACTGGAGGAAGTAAGAGAAAAGCCGCATTCTGTTATCTTATTAGATGAAATTGAAAAGGCACATCCTTCTGTTTTGCATTTGTTTTTACAAGTATTAGATGATGGAATGTTGAAAGATTCTAAAGGAAATGTTGTGCGTTTTGATCACACTATTATTTTTATGACTTCTAATTTAGGGTACCAGAGAAACAATGTTGGTTTTTGTGAACATAAAGAGCAGAATGTTTTGAGTCAGTTAAAAGAATATTTTAGTATGGAATTTTTAAATCGTTTGAATCAAGTTTTTTTATTTCAACCGATGAAAGAAGATGTGGTAAAAAAAATAATAAAAGAAAAATTACAACTGGTGAAACAAAGATTTCGTAATAAGGAGATTACGCTAAGTTTTTCAGAAAAGTTAGTAGATGATATTTTAAAATTGTCTCAGTATGAAGAGTTTGGTGCTAGAAAAATAGATAAAATTATCGGTGATAAAATCGATGTTTTGGTAATTGACTCTATGTTGGAAGGAAAGAAAAAATTACAAATTAAGGAAATTAGTTAGTGTCAGAGAAATCTGGCGTTTTTCGACAGAAAACAAATAGTTGACATATACAATCAAATTATAATCAGAAGTATTAACTACAAATGGAGGAAATGCGGTTTGTTATAAACTTGGGAAAACTTTAGACAACAACTTTTATTACTTATACTTATCAAACTGTGAGGATATTAATAGGAATTGGTATTTTCTATATTTAGTTGGGTAGAAATAAACATAAAAATGTTTACTATATATATAATATAACATAATATGTGAATATATATTGACTAATTTAGAATGAACTGATATCATTTAATAAGAAGGAAGGCGATGATATGGCTAATGTGACAAGTGTTATTAACGTTAATGTTCCAGCAGAAGTAAAAGAAGAAGCAAATAGTATTCTTAATAATTTAGGGTTGAATATGACTACGGCTATCAATGTGTTTTTAAAAAGAGTTATTTACGAGCGTGGCATTCCTTTTGAAGTGAAAGAACCAAGGCCGAGTAAACAAACGTTGGATTCTTTACAAGAGTTAGATTATATGGAAACGCATCCTGATGAGTATAAAGCTTATTATAGTGTTGCAGAATTAAAAGAGAGTTTGTTATCTGATGATGAAATATCATATTAAGTATTCTAAAAATTTTAAAAAACAATTAAAGAGAATACTAAAACAAGGTAAGGACATTGATAAACTATTGATCGTTGTAGATGTGTTAGCAAAGGGACAATCTTTAGATATTAAATATAAGGATCATGCTTTGATTGATAATAAATACTATCGTAATTGTAGAGAATGTCATATTGAGCCGGATTGGTTATTGGTTTATAAATATCATAATAGTGAGTTAATATTATATTTAGTAGAAACAGGGAGTCATAGTGATTTGTTTATTTAGAAAATATAACTGTAATGAAATTGTTGCAGTTTTTTAGTGGATGAAAACTCGCTATTTATCTTGTTATATGTTATAATGGCGTCAGATAGCATTTTATCTATAAAATATAAATTACATAATTTTTCCACAATTTAATATTATAATAAAAAGGATGATGGAGATGAGAATATATAATACATTATCTAGAAAAATTGAAGAATTTGTACCCTATGAAAAAGGAAAAGTAAGTATTTATACTTGTGGTCCTACTGTATATCATTATGCTCATATTGGAAATCTTCGTTCTTATATTATGGAAGATATTTTAATTCGTAGTTTACTTTATTTAGGTTATCAAGTGAAACGTGTCATGAATATTACTGATGTTGGTCATTTGAGCAGTGACTCTGATACAGGGGAAGACAAGATGGTAAAAGGTGCCAAGAGGGAACATAGAAGCGTTTTGGAAATTGCCAAACAGTATACAGAGGCGTTTTTTGAAGATTTTCAAAAACTTAATATGAAGATGCCGGATGTGGTTGCACCTGCTACGCACTATATTGATGATTATATTCGTGTGATTCAAAAATTGCTCGATAAAGGGTATGCTTATCAATCGAACGGGAATATTTATTTTGATATTACGAAATTAGATGATTACTATGCTTTGACGAACCACAAAGAAGATGAAATGGTCGTAGGTGTCCGAGAAGGAGTAGAAGAAGATGCAGGAAAGCGCAATCAAGGTGATTTTGTTTTGTGGTTTACGAAATCTAAGTTTGATGATCAAGAGTTAAAATGGGATTCTCCTTGGGGAGTGGGCTATCCTGGTTGGCACTTAGAATGTTCTTGTATTTCTATGAAATATTTAGGAGAGCATTTGGATATTCATTGCGGTGGAGTCGACAACATATTTCCGCATCATACCAATGAAATCGCGCAAAGTGAGGCCTATTTGGGACATAAGTGGTGTTCTTATTGGTTTCATGTTGAACACTTGATGATTGGCAAAGCGAAAATGAGTAAATCGAGTGGAGCATTTTTATCACTTTCTTTGTTAAAAGAAAAAGGGTATTTGCCACTTAGTTATCGGTATTTTTGTTTGGGATCTCACTATCGAAAACAATTAGAATTTAGTTGGGAATCGCTAGATGGTGCACAAAAAGCATATAAAAAACTAAAAAGTAAAGTGTTAGCGCTAAATTCCGATGGTGATGTACAAGAAGATGAAGTTCATAAATATCAATCTATGTTTGTCGATGCCATCGATCGAGATTTAAACACGTCTATGATGCTTACGGTTCTTTATGATGTATTGAAGGATGAAAAGTTAAATGATGCGACGAAGTTGTATTTGGTGAAAGATTTTGATCAAGTGTTGGGGCTTCATTTGACGATAAAAGAACAAGAAGAAGTGTTGGATGACGTGATTATGCAGAAAATAGAAATGCGTAATCGTGCTAAAAAAGAGAAAAATTATGCATTAGCAGATCAAATTAGGGAAGAATTATTAAAGATGGGAGTTCGTTTGATCGATGAGAGAGACGGAACAAAAATCGAACGAATTTAAAGGAGGAATTATAGATGCCATACTTTTATTTTGGATATGATATCATTGGTTGGATTTTAATTATTATTGGAATTATTATTACTGTTACAGCCGATATCTATGTAAATAAATCTTATAGTAAATACAAAAAAATTCAAACGAAACACGAATTGACGGGATGCGAAGTAGCAAGAAAAATATTGGATGCGAATGGTTTGTCTGATGTATATGTAGTGGAGACATCAGGCATTTTATCGGATCATTATGATCCAAGACGAAAGACGGTTCGTCTATCTAAGGATATTTTTCATGGATCTTCGATTGCTGCTGCTTCTGTTGCTGCACATGAGGTAGGACATGCTTTGCAGGATAAAGATGGCTATATGTTTATGCGTATTCGTAGTTTTTTGGTTCCATTTACGAACTTTGGATCTAAATTTGGATACATTGCTTTGTTTATTGGGCTCATTTTTGGTATTATGGATTTTGCTTGGGCTGGAATTGGACTACTACTTTTAATCGTTTTATTTCAACTTGTTACTTTGCCAGTGGAATTTAATGCTTCTACTCGTGCCGGTCTACAATTAAAAAAATTAGATGTTTTAACCAAAGGAGAACTGGAGCAAAGTAAAAAAATGTTGCGCGCTGCTGCATATACTTATGTTGCAGGTCTTGCAACAACTATTTTAGAGATTTTACGACTTTTACTAATTGTAATTGGAAGAGGAAGCGACGAATAAAAATATTATTTTAGGGGTGTGATCCTCTTTTTTTTATGGTATAATGAAAATATAATAAGGGGAACGATAAAATGAGACGAACGTTTTGTTACTATTTTTTCTTTTTTTTGTATTTAGAAATTGTTTTACATTGGGCATGTTATCAAAGCGTTTCTTTTTCTTTTCTCTTAATGGCTTTTCTTTTTACCATTCCCTTTGCGATTTTATTTGGAATGTTGTGTAGTTTTTTTAAAAAAGAACGGATCAATGGTATTTTGTTTAAAGTGATTACCACATTTTTTATCATTCTTTATTTGAGTGAGATGATTTATTATCAGATTTACAACTCATTTTTTTCTTACCAAGGACTCTTGTTTTTGAGTGCAGTAAAAGATGGTTTTGATAAAGTATTTCAAACGATTGTAGAAAACATTGGATTCGTTATTTTATTTTTACTACCTTTGGGTTTTATTTACAGCAAGCATACTAAATATTTAAAACGATTGGAATCTTTAGAGTGTTTTGCCTTTGCTTGTTTCTTTATTTTGTTTCAGTTGTTTCCTACATTTATCATTAGTTATAGTGACAAAGATGACTTTTATAGTATGTATCATCTTTATTATCATTTGAACGTTCCGTTATTTAATGTCGAAAATTTTGGCTTTTTAACGTCAACTAGAATGTCTCTACAACGAGAGTTGTTTGGTTTTCAAGAACAAGTTCCAGAGTCAGAAGATATTTTAAATAACGATAGTACTTCGTTGTTGTCGTCTACAAAGGTAGAATTTAATAAAAGTTCGATTGATTTTTCGAAAGTATCTGCACCAAACGATACGATTCAACAACTGCATGACTATTTTGGTTCTGTTAAGCCGACTAGTAAAAATCAATATACTGGATATTTCAAAGATAAAAATGTAATTTTGATTGTTGCGGAGTCATTAGATATGGTTGCTGTGGATTCTACGTTAACACCAACTTTATATCGTATGACTTCAGAGGGAATGCTGTTTGAAAATTATTTTTCTCCTACGTATCCTGCTGGTACTGCTGATGGTGAATACATGATTGAATGGGGTTTGTTACCTATTATTGGAAATAATTATAGTTTGATCGATATGGTATATAACGAGGCACCATATATTTTGCCTAACGTGTTTAAAGAATTGGGCTATAAGACGTATGCGTATCACAATTATTATGGGTATTATAATTATCGTAATCAGTATTTTGCGCATCTTCCTTGGGACGAGTATAAATTTGGCGATCGCGGAATGAATTTATACATGGAAAAATATCATGCGAGTGACGTCGATTTGATGGTGCAATCCGTTCCAGATTATAAAGATGAAGAACGTTTTTTTGCTTACTATATTACCTTAAGTGGTCATGGAAGTTACGATACAGGAAGTAATTATATTGTCAAGAAGAATTGGAATTTAGTAAGTGGGACGAATTATTCTGCAAACTTAAAGGGATATTTGGCTGCTAATATTGAATTGGATCGAGGGCTTGCTCATTTGATTCAAGAATTAGAAAAAAGTGGGGCATTAGATGATACGGTAATTGCAGTGACATCTGACCATACGCCTTATTATTTAACAGGCGATCAATTGAATCAAAAGTCATCGATTGATCGAAACGATAAATTTGATCGAAATCGAGGAATTTTCTTTATTTGGAATAGTGAAATGAAAACGGGAACCAAAGTAGAAAAGTATGCAATGAACATCGATGTACTTCCTACTCTTTTAAACTTAATTGGGTATCCATATGATTCTAGATTGTTGATGGGCAAAGACATTTTGTCAAATTCAGAAGGATTGGCTATTCTTTCAGATCGTAGTTGGATCAATGAATATGGAAGATACGATACAAGTCGCCAAAAGTTTTATCCGGCTAGTGACAAAGTAGTGGGTGAACAATATGTGGCGATGAAAAATCAAGAAGTTGCCAAAATGTTTCAAATTTCTTCGACCATGCAGTATCAAGATTATTATCAATATTTATTTTAGGCGGTGAAGTATGAGAAAAAAGAGAACGATTCTTTTAATTGTTGGGTTAATCTTCTGTTCTTTTGTCTTGTTGCTTTCAGGAGTGATTTATTATGATCTTTCCTATCAAGTAAAAAACTATCATTATGTGAATCGGGAAGAATACGACGAGGTTCAAGAAGGAATTGCTTTTATTCAAAAATTACCGATCCAACTTAATATTTTAAATCATTCTTTTGTTGACATGAATTTGTTGAAAGTAGAAGACCAAGAACAAATACTTTTAAGTTACGTTATGAAGAACAAACAAGATATTGCACCGTGTATGAATGAAATGGATACTTCTGATTATAAATGCCTTTCGTTAGATGAATTACAGGATACGTCACTACAGTCCCTCTTTGGTCTTGATTTGACTTTTGAAACAGAAAAAATAGATTTGTATTCGGAAGTTTACGGTTCACAGGAGTTGGTAAAGACGGATGATTGTTATCGGTTTCAAGTGGGATATTCAGATAATGAAGGATTAGAAAATTATTCTTATTTTGTGAAATATAAACAAGAAGGAGATAATTATTTATATTATTTTTATCAGGGATATTATAATAGTACATGTGATGCGAAAAACGGATATCAATTGACGAATTATATCGATGGAGAAGTGGTTGAACAAGAAGAGTGTACGGTAACTCAGCCATTTTCTAATCTTTCTTCTAGTAAAAGAGAAAAACTACAACTTTATAAATACATATTAAGAAAAGATGAAAGCGGCAAGTTTTATCTTTATGGGTACAATCCAGTGAAAAATATAGATGCAGAGTAGACGTACTCTGTTTTTGTTTATTTTCAAATTGACGTTCGTTTGTTATAATGTTTTTGGGTGAATCGAATGAATACGTTAGAAATCAATGTTTTGGTACTTGCTTATCTTGGCGATACGATTTATGAAAACTATGTACGTAAGTTTTTGATCAACCAAAAGATCGGCAATGTCAACGACCTTCAAAAAAGTGCAATAAATTATGTAAGTGCGAAAAATCAAGCGAAATTTTTACAAGAAATGATAGATCAGAATTTTTTAGTGGAGCAGGAGTTGGATATGGTAAGAAGGGCAAGAAATTACAAGACGACTTCTCATCCTAAAAACTGCGATATTGTTACGTATAAACATGCGACGGGATTAGAGGCGTTAATTGGCTATTTGGAGCTTGAAAATAAGCATCAAAGAATTGATGAGATTATGAATTTTATATTAGGAGGGTGAAATCGTGTTAGTGTATGGGAGAAATGTGGCCATGGAATTATTAAAAGAACCACAAAAAATTAAAAAAATAATATTGCAACGTGGTTTTGATGATAAAAAGATAAAAGAGTTGATAGAAAAGAATAATTTGTATGTTATCTATCAAGATAAAAGAGAATTAGATCGACTTGCTGATTCTCCTCATCAAGGTATAATGTTGGATATAGAGGACTACCAGTATCGTCCTTTGGCCGAATTGCTTAGTTCTACCGATGATGGTTTTTTGGTTCTTTTGGATCATTTAGAAGACCCACATAATTTGGGCGCTATTATTAGGACATGTGAAGCAGCAGGAGTTGATGGTATTTTACTTCCGAAAGATAGAGGGGTAAAAGTGACGCCTACCGTTATGAAAACAAGTGCTGGCGCATTGGAAAACATGAAAATTTGTTTGGTGACCAACTTGGCGCGTACTATAGAACAGTTACAGAAATTCGGTTATTGGGTTGTTGGTACGGATATGACCAATAGTCAAGATTATCGAACCATCGATTATAGTGGAAAAATTGTACTAGTGATCGGCAATGAAGGAAAAGGTATGAGTAGAATTGTGAGAGAGCATTGTGACTTTATCGCAAGTATCCCTATGAAAGGTAAAATAAATAGTTTGAATGCCTCAGTTGCATCGGGCATCATGATTTATGAGGTGATTCGAAACAGAAAGTAGGGGGAAATGAACTATAAGAATACTAATGATTATGAAGTACTGTATTTAATTGGAGAAAACAAAGAAGATGCATTAGAAACCATCTATGAAAAATATCGACCTATGATTTTATCGTTTGCTTATAAGTACTACAATATGGTCAAAGGAAAAGGGCTTGAGTTAGACGATTTTATACAAGAAGGATATATTGGTTTAGATCGCGCAATCAGGAAGTATGCCTTGAAAAAAGAATGTTTGTTTTATACGTTTGCTGTACTTTGCATAGAAAGACAGATGCAGACTGTAGTTCGCAATTATCAAACATTGAAGCAAGAAGTTTTGAATAATGCAGTTTCTTTAGATTATGTGTTGCCTTCTAGCAATATGATGGTAAGCGATGTGGTGGAGGATTCGGTGGAAATAGATCCTTTGGATCGTGTACTAGATTTTGAGTATCAGAAGAAATTGATTTTGTTTCAACATAGTTTGTCGATTGTCCAAGAACAAGTTTTTCAACTTCGCTTTAATGGCTTTCGTTACGATGAAATTGCAAAACTGCTTTGTCTTTCTAAAAAAAGTGTGGATAGTCATTTGGTTCGCATTCGTAAAAAACTCATTGCTTGTGGCTTGAAAGAAGTAGATTTCGAAGCGTAAAAAATATTGTAATTTGTCTTTTTCTGTTATACAATGATCATAAGGTGAACTAATATGAACGATAAAGTAAATCTAAAGGAATGGTTAACATTTCATAAAGATCACGATCAAATGCGCAATTTGTTTTATCAGATGGATGCCAAGATGAAATACATTCATAGTAGAGGGTATTATATTATGAATTTTCAACCTGATAAAATTGAAATAGGAAATCATGACATCTTTTTTGAAGAATTGGGTAGTATGACACAACAAGATTATCAAACGTTGATGAACCATAATATTTATACACTTTCATTTTTGGAAATTGCTAGTTATTCTGATTGCTTAGATTTTTTAAAGCCGAGTTTTTTAAATGAACATTTTGAAGAATTTATTCCGTTTTTACCGTCTGATGATATTTTGTATTATCGAAGTGTGATACAAAATAAAAAATATTATTATTTAACTGATTATGCGAATGTGCAAAAGCAACAATTTAGTGATGAGAACAAATCAGCAGGAGATACGAATCGACATCAGCGTTCTTTGGTCAAAGCAACGGCTGCAGGTAAACTTTATCAGGAAGAAGAGGAGCATTATAGTAACGCTGCCTTTGTCAATGTAGTAGTACTATCTTCTTTTGTGGTGGCCTCTACTTTGATTACGTTGCTTACGGTGATACTTTTTGCATTAAAATAAAAGATTGTTTGCAATCTTTTTGTTTGAAAAGTAATTGACGAATATTAGTAGTTGTGTTATAGTATTCGTAACACGAAAGAGTGTTTTTATTTTGATTGAAACATATAATGAAAAGATGGTGAGTGTATGAAAAAACAGACGACAGAAGATAAAGTACAAAAGGAAAAGAAACAATCGAAAGAAAAACTAGCAGAAACGAAAAAACAAGCAAATAAAAACAAAGATGAGAAGAAAAAGTCGACTTCTAAAAAACAACCAAAGAAAGAGAAAAAGAATATTTTTAAACGTTTGATTGATTTTTTAGGCGATGTAAAAAAAGAAATGAAAAAAGTACATTGGCCTAGTAAGAAAGATATGGTGAAGTATTCTATTGCTACTCTTTGCTTTATTGTGTTTTTCTCTTTGTTCTTTTACTTGATCGACATTATTTTTGCATTTATTAAATCTTTGGTATAAGGGGTGTGAATATGGAAAAACAGTGGTATGTAGTAAACACTTATTCTGGTCATGAAAACAAAGTAAAAGAAAAATTAGAGATGCGGGCAGAGTCGATGGATATGAAGGACTACATCTATCGTGTCATCGTCCCAGAGCAAAGAGAGATCGAAGTAAAAGATGGAGTACAAAAAGAAAAAATAAAGAAAATGTTTCCTGGATATATTTTAGTAGAGATGGTCATGAGTGATGAGGCGTGGTACGTGGTACGTAATACACCAGGAGTTACCGGTTTTATCGGTTCTAGTGGAAAAGGGGCAAAACCAACTCCTTTACAACCATATGAAGTAGATAAGATTTTAGGGAACATGGGTATCAGTCGTTTGGATGTTGATAAAGAGTTACAACCAGGAACAAAAATCAAAATTATCGATGGACCATTTACTGGAATGTATGGAAAAATTGATAGTATTGACTTGGCAACGCAAAAGATCATGTTGTTGGTCGATTTGTTTGGACAAGAAACTTCTGTTGAGGCAGAACTTTCTCAGATTGAAAAAGCATAAAATGGTTGCAATTTCAAATAAGTTATGTTATTATTTAGGGGCTATATTTCATTTGAATATAGATAAAATTAAGTGGGAAGCAATGCGTAAAAAGCGGACAAAAGCTATTTGGACCACTCGCGAAAACGAAAAAATTTAATAGGAGGTGTTTTTCGTGGCAAAAGAAGTTGTAAAGAAAATTAAATTACAAGTACCAGCAGGAAAAGCAACACCGGCTCCACCAGTTGGAACAGTGTTAGGACCAGCAGGTATTAATTTACAAGAATTTTGTACAAAATATAATGACGCAACACGTGATAAGATGGGAGATATTTTACCAGTTGAAATTTCTGTGTACGATGATAGAAGTTTTGATTTTGTAATTAAAACTCCACCAACTCCATTCCTTTTGAAGAAGTATGCAAAACTTCAAAAGGGCTCAGTAAAAGGAGCAAATGAAACGGTTGCAACGTTAACGAAAGAGCAAATTCGTGAAATTGCAGAAATTAAATTACCTGATTTAAATGCATATGATGTAGAGTCAGCGATGCTAATTGTGGAAGGAACTGCAAGAAACATGGGAATTGCTGTAAAAGGTGTTAACGATAAAGAACTTGCAGAAAAAGCAAAAGAAGCAGCAATTGAAGAAAAAGAAATGGCTGCACGTGAAGCAGAACTTGAACAGATGGAAGCAGAAGTTGGTCAGCCAACACCTGAAGTTGAAGTTACTACTGAAAAGACAGAAGAAGAATAATTTTTTAATACATATAGGTTATTATACCTATGTGGGAGGATGTCCGCTTCCGCCAATACCACATAAGGAGGAAAATCATGAAAAAAAGAAGTAAAAAGTATGCTGCTGCTCTTTCTAAAACCGAAAAAGGAAAAGCGTATACCAAAGAAGAAGCAGTAAAACTAGTGAAAGAAACTTCGACTAGTACATTCGATGGTTCTATTGAAGTAGCCATTCGACTAAACCTAGATACGAAGAAAGCCGATCAACAATTAAGAGGAGCAATTGTATTACCAAAAGGAACTGGTAAAACGCAAAGAGTTTTGGTAATTGCTAAAGATGACAATGCCAAAAAAGCCCTTGAAGCAGGTGCTGACTATGCTGGTGGTATGGAAATGCTTGAAAAGATCGAAAAAGAGAATTGGTTCGATTTTGATACGATGATTGCAACACCAGATATGATGCCACTTTTAGGTAGATTGGGACGTGTTTTAGGACCTAAGGGATTAATGCCAAACCCTAAAACTGGTACGGTTACTACAGATGTTGTGAAGGCAGTAGAAGAAGTAAAAGCCGGAAAAGTTGAATATAGAACAGATAGTTTTGGTAATATTCACGCTGTAATTGGAAAAGCATCTTTTAGTGAAGAAGATTTGTTGGAAAACTTAAACGCTTTTGTAGCGCAAATTATGAAGATTAAACCAGCAACGGTAAAAGGTGATTATGTAAAGAATATTGCTATTTCTTCTACCATGGGTCCTGGAATTAAAATTATGATTAATTCTTTTGACAAGTAAAAAAAAATAGAATATAATAAAACTACATTTATTGGTGCCATAGACAGTAGGTATAAAAGTAAATCCTACCGAGGAACTAAACTTAAGGAAAAGGTTCTTGCGTCTATGATGCGAGAATCTTTTTAGTTATCGTGTGGCATCCCTAAATAAGAAAGGGAGGTGTTTTTATGGCAAGTGCCAAGATTTTAGCAGAAAAGCAAAAGGTCATCGATGAAATCAAGGGCTGCGTGGATTCATCTGCTTCTATCGTGTTGTTTGACTATCGTGGAATGACCGATGGAGAAACGAAGGAATTAAGACGCGAACTTAAAAAATCAGGATCAGATTACAAAGTATATAAAAATACTTTGATGAGTCGTGCTTTTTCTGACTTAAATATCGATCTTAGTGCAGGTCTAACAGGACCAAGTGCGTTGGCATTTAGTCAAGATCAAGTTGCTGCGATCAAGACACTTAGCGACTTTGCAAAAAAACATCCAGCATTGGTATTAAAAGTAGGGATCGTAGATGGGCAAGTTGCTGATCAAGCAAAACTTGCTGAATATGCAACAATTCCATCAAGAGATGGCTTACTAACCATGCTTGCTGGTGGTATGATCGGTCTTGTAAAAGATCTATCTATTTGCTTAGATTTGTATGCTAAACAAAAAGAAGAAAATTAATTTAGAAAATAAAGGAGGAAAATAAAATGGCTAAATTAACAAAAGATGAATTTATCAGTGCTTTAAAAGAAATGAACCTTTTAGAAATTAAAGAATTAGTAGACGCAATGAAGGAAGAATTTGGAGTTGATCCATCTGCTGTAGCAGTTGCTGCTGCACCTGTAGCAGAAGCAGCAAGCGAAGGACCATCTTCTGTTAACGTTATCTTAGCAGATGCTGGTGCTGCAAAAGTAGCAGTAATCAAAGTAATTCGTGAAATTACTGGATTGGGCTTAAAAGAATCTAAAGATATTGCTGATAATGCTGGTTCTGTTGTAAAAGAAAACATTTCTGTTGATGAAGCAAATGAAATTAAGGCAAAACTTGAAGAAGCCGGAGCAACTGTAGAAGTTAAGTAATTCATTTTGAGAAAAAGAGCAATCAATTGCTCTTTTTTATATGATAATTTCTTTTCTTTGCAAAGATTATAATATCTGATATAATATTGACGAGTTAAAGGGGAATGAAGTATGGAAAAAATACAAAAAGTTGCTCTGATTACAGGAAGTAATCGTGGAATTGGAAAAGCAGTTGCGATACAACTAGCAGGGTGTGGATATTCCGTTGTCATACATTATTTTCAAGGGAAACACGAGGCAATAAAGGTAGCCGATGAAATTAAAAAACGTTTTGCTGTCGATGTAATGGTGGTAGGTGCCGATTTAAAAAAAGAAACAGATATCCACAAAATGGTGGAAAAAGTTATGGAGAAATTTGGTCAGATTGATGTTTTGGTGCATAATGCAGCTGTGGAAATCAATTCTGATTTTTGGGATAAAACAGTAGATGATTTTAAATTAACTTTTGATGTTAATGTATTTGGTCCTTTTTTACTTAGTAAAATAGTAGGAAAAATTATGATGGAAAATAAAAAAGGGAAAATGATTTTTGTTACTTCTAATAATGCGATTGATCAAAATGATCCGATTACTTTAGAGTACGATGCTTCTAAAGCAGTACTTCACTCTATGATTAAGAATTTGTCAATTCAGTTTGCACCTTGGATTGCTATTAACGGAGTGGCACCTGGATGGATTTCCACAGAAAAAGTGGAAAAAATAAATCAAGAACTGCAAGGAAAGTTCGAGGAAGAAGAAAGTAAGCGTATTTTGTTAGGTCGATTTGGGAAGCCGGAAGAAGTTGCTAGCGTCATTTCTTTTTTGGCAAGTGAGGAATCAAGTTACATTAATGGAGAAATTATTCGGGTAGATGGAGGTGTGAGAAATGTATAAAAATTTTAGGATAGCAGATGAACTTGTTAGAAAAACAGAAGAGGCAGAGCTTGCAGTTCAGCAACAATTTCGTGAAATTGATAAAGTGTGTGAGTTCAATAGTTTGAAGGTATTGCAAGCGTTTCATAAATACCAAATATCGGAAGTTCATTTTAATAGCACAACGGGTTATGGATACAATGATATAGGAAGAGATACGATTGAAAAAGTTTTTGCGGAAGTATTGGGAAGTGAAGATGCTTTAGTACGTGGACAATTTATATCTGGAACACATGCTTTAACAGTAACGTTGTTTGCACTTTTGCGACCTGGTGATTTATTGCTTAGTATTACAGGTAAACCATACGATACTTTGGACGAGGTAATTGGAATAAAGGAAAATGCTAGTTCTTTAAAATCATTTGGAGTAAAATATGATCAGATAGATTTGATTGATGATGATTTTGATTATGAAAAGATTATAACTTATTTAAAAAATAATAAAGTAAAAGTCATTGAAATTCAAAGATCGAAAGGATATTCAACGAGGAAAAGCATTACGATTGAACAAGTGGAAAAGGTTATCAAGAAAATTCGTGAAGTAGATCAAGACGTTATTGTTATGATTGACAATTGTTATTGTGAATTTGTGGGAACCAAAGAACCAACAGAAGTAGGCGCTGATATTATGGTTGGCTCGCTCATTAAAAATTTAGGAGGCGGAATTGCGCCGAATGGTGCTTATGTTGCAGGACACAACGATTTGATCGAATTGGTAGCAGAACGTTTGACTGCCCCAGGTGAAGGACGAGAAGTAGGACCAACTCTTGGAATTAACAAGTTATTTTTACAAGGTTTATTCTTTGCTCCGAGCGTGGTTGCTAGTAGTTTGAAAACGGCGGTTTTGGCTAGCAAATTACTAGAAGATATGGGTTATGAAGTAGAGCCAAAATATCATGATGTTAGAGCGGATATTGTGCAAAATATTGTTTTCCGTGATAAAGAAAAGTTGATTCGCTATTGTCAAGGCATACAAATGGCTTCACCGATTGATTCTCATGCAATTCCTGAAGCATGGGATATGCCTGGTTATACCGATCAAGTAATTATGGCTGCTGGTTGCTTTACACAAGGATCATCGATCGAACTTTCTTGCGATGGTCCTATTCGAGCGCCATACATTGCTTATATGCAAGGAGGACTTACTTATCCATATGGTAAAATTGGCGTGATGAAAGCAGTACAACAGTTATTGCAGGAATAATTGTACTTGCTCTACTTTGATAGAAAACAACGATAGAAAATGATTGACATGTGGTAAATAAAATGTTATAATGTTTAATACGAAAGGAGACAACTATACTTTTGTTAGGTAGTTGTCTCTTTCTTTTTATGGAGAATGATAGTGTGGGGCAATATTTTAGTAATGAAAAATTGAAAAGCAATCGGAAACAATATGATACGCAAGTGTTGGGACATCATTTTTCTTTTTATACAGATAACGGAGTGTTCTGTAAAGATTATTTAGATTTTGGTACGAGAGTGTTGTTAGAAAACTTACCTTTTTCAGAACTTGGTGAATCGGTTCTGGATGTTGGATGTGGATATGGTGTCATTGGTATTGTCATAAGTAAAATTGTCGGATGTTCTGTCGATATGATAGATGTGAATTTGCGTGCGATTCATTTAGCAAAGATGAATGCAAAAGAAAATGAAATAGATAACGTTCATATTTTTGAAAGTAATTGTTATAGAAATGTAGAGAAAAAATATACGTCGATTATTACTAATCCTCCCATTCGAGCTGGAAAAAAAGTTGTTTATGAAATTGTGTTTGGAGCGAAAGATCATTTGCTTGAAGATGGTAAATTATTTTTGGTGATTCGCAAAGATCAAGGAGCCAAATCGCTAATAAACGACTTACAGAAATTATACAATGTAGAAGTATTGAAACGAGATAAGGGTTTTTTTGTAATAAAATGTAGTTTGTGATTGACTTATTGAATTATTTATGCTATTAATATAAATTGGCAACGTATTATTTTTTGTAAAATATGTTCTTTGAGGAAATATGTGTAATAGGGGTGAAATTTGTGGCATATAAGATCATTAATTGTGGTGAGCATAGGCAAAGAAGAAGTTTTTCAAGAATTAGAAATACTTATGAATTAAAGGATTTGTTAGAAATCCAAAAGAAATCTTATCAATGGTTCATCGATACTGGAATTAAAGAAGTATTTGAGGACCTATTCCCCGTAGAAAACTTTTCAGGGAAACTTTCGTTAGAATTTGGTGATTATCATTTTGATGAGCCAAGATATTCTATTAAAGAAAGCAAAGACCGTGAGACGACTTATTCTGCACCTTTAAAAGTAGAGGTCCGTCTTTTTAATCATGAAACTGGAGAAGTAAAAGAGCAAGAAATTTTCTTGGGCGACATGCCAATCATGACGGATAGTGGAACGTTTGTGATAAATGGTGCAGAGCGTGTTATTGTATCGCAGTTGGTGCGTTCACCAAGTGTATATTTTAATCGTGAAATCGATAAAAATGGTCGTGAATTGATTACTTCTCAGATTATTCCAACTCGTGGTACATGGCTTGAATTTGAAACGGATGCGCGCGATGTACTTTATGTTCGTATCGATAGAACTAGAAAGGTAACACTTACGACATTGTTACGTGCTTTTGGCTTGTCAAGCGATGAAGAAATTTTAAAATTATTTGGTGAAGATGAGTATTTAAAAAATACTATTGCTAAAGATTCTACTAAGAATACTGATGAGGCATTGATTGAAATTTACGAAAAATTAAGACCAGGGGAACCAGCAACACTCGATTCTTCTAAGAACCAAATTATTACGCGTTTCTTTGATGAATTCCGCTATGATTTGGCGAAAGTTGGACGTTATAAATTTAATCGTAAACTAAATGTGATCGATCGTTTGTTAAATCAAACCATTGCGGAAGATATTAAAGTAAATGGTGAAGTATTGTTTGAAAAAGGTACGTTGATTACCAAAGATATGTTGGAAAAACTAAGAGAAGTTTTTGCTGCTGGTTATGGAGTAAAAGAAGTAAAAATCAATGAAGAATTAGATACTTATAATAAGATTCAAGAAATTAAGATTTATGATCCGAATAATAAGAAAGAAAAGTTGGTTGTAATTGGAAATGATCAAACAATTACAGAAAAGCGTTTGACGATTTCGGATGTTTATGCGGCTGTTTCTTATTATTTGAATCTGTTGCACGGTGTAGGTAATTTTGATGAAATTGATCATTTGGGAAATCGTCGTATTCGTCAAGTTGGAGAACTTTTACAGAACCAATTTAGAATTGGTGTATCACGTATGGAACGTGTGATTCGTGAGCGTATGACGACACAAGAAATGGAAGAAGTAACACCAAAGACGTTGATTAATATTCGTCCGGTTACAGCAGCGATGAAAGAATTTTTTGGTAGTAGTCAATTATCACAATTTATGGATCAGACAAACCCGGTTGCGGAACTTACCAACAAGCGTCGTTTGTCGGCTCTTGGACCAGGAGGACTTTCCCGTGATCGTGCTGGTGTAGAAGTGCGTGATGTCAATGCTTCTCACTACGGAAGAATTTGTCCAATTGAGTCACCAGAAGGACCTAACATTGGACTTATTACCTCCCTTGCAAGTTATGCAAAAATCGACGATTATGGATTCATTATGACGCCATATCGTAAAGTGGTAGATTCTAAAATTACGGATGAAGTACAATATTTAACTGCAGATGAAGAACAAGATTTTATTATTTCGCAATCTACAGTAGAAACTAACGAAGATAATGTCATCATTCAACCACGTGTCAATGCTCGTTTTAGAGGCGAAAATATTTTGGCGAAACCAGAACAGGTTGACTATATCGATGTTTCCCCTCAACAAGTGGTATCGATTACAACGAGTTGTATTCCATTCTTGGAACACGATGATGCAACCCGTGCTTTGATGGGTGCGAACATGCAACGTCAGTCTGTCCCTCTTCTACAAGCGGAGGCACCATATGTTGGAACAGGAGTAGAGTATATTGCAGCTAAAGATTCTGGAGCGGTAATTGTGGCGAAAGCCGATGGTATCGTAGAATACGTCGATGCTAAAAAAATCGTAGTAAAAAATAAAACAGGAAAAGATACTTACTACTTAGCAAATTTTGAACTTTCTAACTCTGGAATTTGTAATCATCAAAGACCAATTGTAAAACCAGGAGATAAGGTTGTACGAGGCGAGACTATTTTGGCCGATGGCAACAGTACAGATCAAGGAGAACTTGCTTTAGGAAAGAATATGGTTGTTGCTTTCATGACCTTTAATGGTTACAACTATGAGGATGCTGTTATTTTAAATGAAAACTTGGTAAAAGATGATAAATATACTTCTTTACATTTAGATGATTATGAAATGCAGTGTCGTGAGACTAAACTAGGACCAGAAGAAATCACAAGAGATATTCCAAACGTCAGTGAAGAAGCCCGTAAAAACTTAGACGAAAATGGTATTGTTACCATTGGTACAGAAGTAAAAGAAGGCGATATCCTAGTTGGTAAAGTAACGCCAAAAGGTATGGCAGAACTTACTTCAGAAGAAAAGTTATTACATGCCATTTTTGGTGAAAAAACTCGTGAAGTTCGTGATACATCATTACGTGTACCACATGGTGGTGATGGTATTGTTCACGATATTAAGATCTATTCAAGAAAAGATAACGATGAGTTACCAGCAGGAGTATCCAAAGTAATTCGTGTTTACATTATTCAAAAGAGAAAAATTCAAGTTGGAGATAAAATGGCCGGACGTCATGGTAACAAAGGTGTCATTTCTTTGATTTTACCACAGGAAGATATGCCATATTTACCTGATGGAAGACCAGTTGATATCATGCTTAATCCACAAGGTGTGCCATCGCGTATGAACTTAGGACAGATTTTGGAGTTGCATTTAGGAATGGCTGCGAAGAAATTAGGAGTACATGTTGCGACACCAGTATTTGATGGTGCGCATACTTCTGATATTCAAGAAATGATGGAAGAAGCAGGAATGGATCCAGATGGTAAGACTGTATTGTATGATGGTCGTACAGGAGAACCGTTTGACAATCGAATTGCCGTTGGTGTTATGTATATGATCAAACTACATCATATGGTTGACGATAAATTACATGCACGTTCTACTGGACCATATTCTTTGGTTACACAGCAACCACTTGGTGGTAAGGCCCAATTTGGTGGACAAAGATTTGGGGAAATGGAAGTATGGGCGTTGTATGCTTATGGTGCAGCACATACTTTACAAGAAATTCTAACTGTTAAATCTGACGATGTTTTAGGACGTGTAAAAGTTTATGAAGCAATTGTCAAAGGACAAGAAATTAATCAAGCAGGAGTACCAGAATCCTTTAGAGTATTGATGAAAGAATTCCAGGCCTTAGGACTTGATATTTCGATTATCGATGACAAAGGACAAGAGTTACAGTTAAAACAGATCGAAGAAGATGAAGATAAAGATGATATGAAGTTATCGATCGATGAACTTGAAGTTGCACCTGCTATTGATGAAAAGAAAGAACGAGAAGAAGAAGAACTGGAAGAGGAAGACGAGGATGAAGATTTTCTTGATGAATTTGACGAATTAGAGAACGAAGATATGGAAGGAGAGGATGAAGAATGATCGCTGTAAATAAGTTTCAAGCCCTTAAAATAGGAATTGCCTCTCCTGATAAAATTCGGGAATGGAGTTATGGCGAAGTTAAGAAGCCAGAAACCATTAACTATCGTACGTTAAGACCAGAACGAGACGGGCTTTTCTGTGAAAAGATTTTTGGACCAACCAAAGATTTTGAGTGTGCCTGTGGAAAATACAAGCGCGTTCGTTATAAAAACATTGTCTGCGATCGTTGTGGGGTCGAAGTAACTCGTTCTAAAGTAAGACGTGAGAGAATGGGGCATATTGAACTTGCAACTCCTGTTTCTCACATTTGGTTCTTTAAAGGAGTACCATCTCGTATGGGGCTTGTTTTGGACATGAGCCCAAGAGATTTGGAAGAAGTTTTGTACTTTGTTAGTTACGTTGTAATCGACAAGGGAATCGCCCCTTTAGAAAATAAACAAACATTATCTGAAAAAGAATATCGTGCTTACTATGAAAAGTATGGAAATGGATTCCGTGTTGGAATGGGAGCCGAAGCCATTAAAGAATTGTTACAAAAGGTGGACTTGGAAAAAGAAATCAACGAAATCAAAAAGGAATTAGAAGATGCCCAAGGACAAAAGAGAACGCGATTATTAAAAAGAATCGACGTGTTAGATTCGTTCTATCAGTCAGGAAATAAACCAGAGTGGATGATCATGGATGTGATTCCGGTTATCCCACCAGAACTACGTCCAATGATCCAGTTGGATGGTGGTCGTTTTGCGACGAGTGACTTGAACGATTTGTATCGTCGTGTCATCAATCGTAACAATCGTTTGAAAAAGTTAATCGATTTAGGAGCGCCTGGTATTATCATTCAAAATGAAAAGCGTATGTTACAAGAAGCGGTTGATGCTCTATTTGACAATGGTAGACGTGGAAGAAGTGTCACTGGTGCCGGAAATCGTCCTTTGAAATCAATTTCTAGTATGTTAAAAGGTAAACAAGGACGTTTCCGTCAAAACTTGTTAGGAAAACGTGTTGACTATTCTGGACGTTCTGTTATCGTCGTCGGACCTAGTTTGAAGATGTATCAATGTGGTATTCCAAAAGAAATGGCACTAGAACTTTTCAAACCACATGTAATCAACGGTTTGGTTAGTCGCGATATTGCACATAATATTAAAGCAGCCAAACGTTTGATTGAAAACCAAGATCCAGTTGTATGGGATGTTGTAGAGGATGTCATCAAAGAACATCCAGTACTACTTAACCGTGCACCTACTTTGCATAGATTGGGTATTCAAGCATTTGAACCAATCTTAGTAGGTGGAAAAGCGATTCGCTTACATCCACTTGTTTGTACCGCATTCAATGCAGACTTCGATGGAGACCAGATGGCCGTTCACGTACCGCTTTCTGAGGAAGCGCAAGCAGAAGCACGTATCTTGATGTTGGGTTCTAACAATATTTTGCATCCAAAATCAGGAGATCCGATCGTTACACCAAGTCAGGATATGGTTTTAGGTAATTACTATATTACAATGGAAAAAGCAGGACTAGAAGGCGAAGGACGTGTATTTAAAAATACGAACGAGGCCTTGATGGCTTACGATCGTCGTGAATTAACACTTCATACGAGAGTAGCCGTTCCAGTAGATTCTTTCAAGTATAAGTTATTTACCGATGGTCAAAAAGGAAAGTATTTAGTTACGACAATTGGTAAAATTATCTTCAATGAAATTTTGCCAGATTCGTTCCCATATATTAATGAACCAACGGATGAAAATATTCAAAAGATTACACCAAATAAATATTTCATCGAAAAAGGAAAGAATATTCCAGAGGAAATCAAAAATATGCCTCTTGTAAAACCGTTTGCCAAAGGAACACTAGAGAAGATTATTGCTCAAGTATTTAAACGTTATAAGACGACTGAAACATCCATCATGTTGGACAAACTAAAAGATCTTGGTTTTAAGTATTCGACGATTGCTGGTATTACGGTTTCTATGTTCGATGTATCAAGTAGTGAACATAAAGATGAAATTGTCCAAGAAAGTCAAAAGATTGTAAGCAATATTAATAAGCAGTACAAGAAGGGTTTGATTACAGAACAAGAGCGATTTGAAAAAGTAATTGAAACATGGAATAACGCCAAGGATAAAGTTCAAAAAGAGTTAGAAGAAATTGCTAATCGTGAAGTGGATAATCCAATTTTCATGATGATGCATTCCAAAGCGCGTGGTAACATTTCAAACTTTACGCAACTTGCTGGTATGCGTGGTATCATGGCTAAGCCAAATGGAGAATCGGTAGAAATTCCTGTTATTTCAAACTTTAAGGAAGGTCTTTCGGTATCAGAATTCTTCTTATCGACGCATGGAGCCCGTAAAGGTAGTGCTGATACGGCACTTAAGACAGCCGATTCTGGATATTTGACGAGACGTTTGGTTGATGTATCGCAAGATATGATCGTGCGTGAAGAAGATTGTGGAACGGATCAAGGTGTTGTGGTTCGTGACTTTATCAACGATAAAACAGGAAGCGTAATTGAAAGTTTGTACGATCGTATTGTTGGACGTTATGCGAATAAAAAGATCGTTCATCCTGAAACCAAAGCTGTGCTTGTCGACAAATTGCAAATGATCACAGAATCTATTGCTGAGAAAATTGTCGAAGCAGGCATTAAAGAAGTAGAAATTCGTAATATTTTGACATGTAACACAGTCAATGGTGTTTGTCAAAAATGTTATGGACGTAACTTGGCAACTGGTAACTTAGTAGAAATTGGTGAGGCAGTTGGTGTTATGGCTGCTCAATCAATCGGAGAGCCGGGTACTCAGCTTACTATGCGTACTTTCCATACCGGTGGTGTTGCTGGTGGAGAAGATATTACACAAGGTTTGCCACGTATTCAAGAACTATTTGAAGCCCGCAATCCAAAAGGAAAGGCAACGATTGCTGAAATTGATGGTAAAATTACGAAGATTTCTGAGGATCATGGTAAATTTAAAATTAGTATTACCAACGATTTGGAAACTAAAGATCACGTTTCTAATTATGGTGCGAAACTCCGTGTACAAAAAGGAGATAGAGTTGTTTGTGGCGATAAGTTGACGGAAGGAGCCATCAGTCCAAAAGAATTGTTGGCTGTAACGGATCCAATTACTACTCAAGAATATATTTTGAAAGAAGTACAAAACGTTTATCGTTCTCAAGGTGTTGATATTTCTGATAAACACGTGGAAATCATCGCACGTCGTATGATTTCTAAGATTCGTATTGTGGAAGCGGGAGATACGAACTTCTTGCCTGGTAGTTTGGTTAACTTCCATGAATTTACAGAAGGAAATAAACATGCAATTATTCAAAACAAGAAACCAGCACTTGGTAAACCAATCTTGCTTGGTATCACCAAGGCCTCATTAGGAACAGATTCCTTCTTATCAGCAGCATCATTCCAAGAGACGACACGTATTTTGACAGATGCTGCCATTAAGGGAAAAATAGATCCACTGTTGGGCTTAAAAGAAAATGTTTTAATTGGTAAGTTAATTCCAGCAGGAACTGGTATTAAAGATTATCAGAATGTGGAATATGACTTAGAAAGTCAGTTTAGTGACGAAGAACCACTCGAGACATTAGAAGATGAATTTATGGAATAAGGGAAACCTTATTCCTTTTTTGTGTTTAGCATGATATACTAATGATGATAGGAATTGTTACATAAAATGTACGGAAAGGATTGATTATGAAAAAAAATATTATTTTATCGACTATCATTACTTTAGTTGTGGCTTTTTTATACTTTTATTTATTTTTACCTCCAATTAACGTAACGAGTTTACAATTTTGGTTTTACATTGCCTTTTTGCTGTTTGTGTTTGCGGTTAGCTCAGGTTTACAATCCGCTCGCTTTATTTTTACAAGAAAGGTAAATCGATTAGAGAAATTATCAGGTGTTTTGTTAGGTATCATTGGTTTGATTTTTGTTTTAGTTGTCGTGATTAACTTTGTAATGTCTCCTTTGTTTCAATCTTCGAGTTATGCCAAACGAATTACTATCAAAGAAGATGGCAATTTTAGCGAAGATGTTAAACCAGTTGATTTTACTAAATTACCATTGTTAGATAAGGACTCTAGTCAAAAATTAGGAGATCGTGTGATGGGTCAAATGCCGGAATTGGTTTCACAATTTTTGGTATCTGATTTGTATACCCAAATCAATTATAATGATGAAATTATACGAGTAACGCCTTTAGAATATAATGGTATCTTTAAATACTTTTCTAATCGTAAAAATGGAATTACCGGATATATTACTGTTGATTCTGTTAATGGTGAAAGCAACTTAGTCAAACTAGAAAAAGGTATGAAGTACATGCCATCGGCTTTATTTTTTGAAAATTTAAACCGTTATTTACGTTTTCATTATCCAACAGAAATTTTTGATGAAGCGTACTTTGAAATTGATAATGAAGGAAAACCATATTGGATTGTACCAACTATTCAATACAAGGGAATTGGCATTCGTAAAGAAGTGAAAGGTGCCATTATTTTGGATCCGGTGACAGGAAAATCACAACAATATGCGATTGATGAAATACCAACTTGGGTTGATCATGTTTATGCAGCTGACTTGATTATCGATCAAGTGGATGATTGGGGAAAGTACAAAAATGGTTTCTTCAATTCAATTTTTGGACAGAAAGATGTGGTTGCGACAACACAAGGATATAACTATACAGTAATGAATGATGATGTTTACTTGTATACAGGAATTACTTCTGTAGCGAATGATGAAGCAAATGTGGGCTTTATTTTGACGAATTTGCGAACGAAGGAGACGACTTTTTATTCGATACCAGGTGCTGAAGAATATTCCGCCATGGCTTCTGCTGAAGGTCAAGTACAACAGATGAAATATACTTCCACTTTTCCATTGTTGATCAATTTAAATGGAAGACCAACTTATCTGATGTCATTAAAAGATAATGCTGGACTTGTCAAAATGTATGGTTTTGTCGATGTAGAAGATTATCAGAAGGTATCTGTCAGTGATTCTTCTATTGGAATCGATCAAGCAGCAGAGCAATATTTGAGTAAAATAGGAATGGATTTGCAGGATGGTGCGGATCTCCTTTGGAAAACTATTCAAATTCAAAGTATTAAACAAGCAATGATCGACGGTACTAGTTATTATTATATTACGGATACGACAGGACAACGTTATCAATCATCCATCAAAGTTAGTCCTCAAATGTTACCATTCTTAGAATCGGGCATGTCTATTCAAGTAGGTTATTACGCGGGACATGTCACAGAACTTAACGTAATAGAAATAGAACAGATGAAGTAGAAAGAAAGATTCTTTCTACTTTTTAGATGTATTTATTTACACTTTTTTTAAAATTCGATAAAGTAGAAAATAGGAGTGTTGAAAATGAAAACAAAACAAAATAAAGTGGGCTCTAAGATTGAAGAGTTTAAAACATTTGTTATGAGAGGCAATGTATTAGATCTTGCTGTAGGTGTTATCATTGGTGGTGCATTTGGAAAGATTGTATCATCCTTGGTGGATGATATCTTGATGCCTTTTATTGGCTTGTTGTTGGGTGGCCTTGATTTTACGAAATTATCTTTTAAAATTGGAGATTCTGTAATTCAGTATGGCTTGTTTTTGCAAAATGTGGTTGATTTCTTCATTATTGCGTTATCGATTTTCTTTCTTGTCAAAGTGATCAACGGGCTAAAGCGCAAGAAAGAAGAGCCACCAAAGCCACCGAAAACAAAAGAAGTAGAATTGTTAGAAGAAATTAGAGATTTATTAAAGGAAAAGAGGGAAAGAAAATGAAATTAAATAACCATGGCTGGAGATTAGGTGCGATGATTGGTTTTATTTGTGTTTTTGCAGTATTTATCTTAATTATTGTCGCTATGGCTTACTATTTGGGTGTTGAATAATAGTTTAAAGTTTTAAAATCTTGTAGTTTTTTCGTTGACAAGTGCATAAGATAATGTTATAGTATTGTTGCTATTAAATGAATTTTGCTGATGCAAAATTTTATTTAAGGAATAAAATGACACACCTGGATATGTGTAAAGAAAGGAGACCGATTTTATATGCCTACAATCAACCAATTAGTTAGAAAAAACAGAAAAGATAAAGTAAGAAAAAGTAAGGCACCAGTGCTTGGAATTGGACTTAATACCATTCAAAGAAAACAAACGAGTGTAAATGCTCCTCAAAAACGTGGAGTATGTACTCGTGTTGGAACTAGAACACCAAAAAAGCCAAACTCTGCATTGCGTAAATATGCACGTGTTCGTTTAAGTAATGGAAAAGAAGTAGATACTTATATTCCAGGAATTGGACATAACTTACAAGAACATAGTGTTGTACTAATTCGTGGTGGCCGTGTAAAAGACTTGATCGGAGTACGTTATCATATCATTCGTGGTACATTAGATACTGCTGGAGTGAAAGATAGAAAACAAGGTCGTAGTAAATACGGAGCTAAAAAACCAAAGAAATAATATTGTAAACTGAAGGGAGGAAATCATTATGCGTAAAAGACGTGCAGTGAAAAGAGATGTTTTACCAGATCCAATTTATCAGTCAAAGATTATTACAAAATTAGTTAACAGCATTATGTTAGATGGAAAAAAAGGTAAAGCACAAACAATCGTATACGAAGCGTTTGATATGGTAAAAGAAAAAACTGGAAAAGAACCACTTGAAGTATTTAATCAAGCGTTAGAAAATATTAAACCACAACTTGAAGTTAAGAGTCGCCGTGTAGGTGGTAGTAACTATCAGGTACCAATTGAAGTAAGCCCAGCAAGAAGTCAAGCATTGGGATTACGTTGGTTAACCAAGTATTCTCGTGAACGTGGTGGAAAAGGTATGGCTGAAAATTTGGCCAATGAAATTATTGATGCATCCAATGGAACAGGTGCAGCAGTGAAAAAACGTGAAGATACTCATAGAATGGCTGAAGCAAATAAAGCTTTCGCACATTATCGTTGGTAGGAAAGGGGTAATTTTATGGCACGCGATACGTCTTTAGAAAAGACAAGAAATTTTGGTATTATGGCACATATTGATGCTGGAAAAACAACGACTACAGAACGTGTTTTATACCATACTGGAAAAATCCATAAAATTGGCGAAACACATGATGGTGCGAGCCAAATGGACTGGATGGAACAAGAACAAGAACGTGGTATTACCATTACTTCTGCAGCGACTACAGCATATTGGAAAGGATATCGTTTCAATATCATCGATACGCCAGGACACGTAGACTTTACAGTAGAAGTTTCACGTAGTTTAAGAGTACTAGATGGTGCGGTTGCTTTGATCGATGCGCAAGCAGGAGTTGAACCACAAACCGAAACAGTTTGGCGTCAAGCGACAGACTTCATGGTTCCACGTATTATCTTTGCTAATAAGATGGATAAAATGGGGGCTGATTTCGAATATAGTTTGAAAACCATCGATTCAAGATTAGGAGTAAATGCGAAACCAATCGAATGGCCAATTGGTGCAGAAGATAGTTTCCGTGGTGTTATTGATTTGGTAACGATGAAGGCCTATGAATACGATGGAAAACAAGAAGAAGATGCCAAAGAAATCGAAATTCCTGCTGATTTAAAAGATCTTGCTATGGAAAAACGTAACGATTTGATCGAAGCAGTAGCAGAATTTGACGATGAGTTGATGGAAAAATACTTAGAAGGCGAAGAAATTTCTGTTGAAATGTTGAAGAAAGCCATTCGTCTTGGAACATTAAAGGTTGAATTTTTCCCAGTAATGTGTGGAACTGCTTTAGGAAATAAAGGAGTAAAACTATTGTTGGATGCTGTTATTGACTATTTACCAAGTCCACTTGACATTGCATCTATCAAAGGTACGAACTTAGATGGAGAAGAAGAAGAACGTCATCCAAGTGATAGTGAACCATTTAGTGCGTTGGCATTTAAAGTAATGACCGACCCATTTGTTGGACGTTTGACATTCTTCCGTGTTTATTCAGGACACTTAAGTAGTGGATCTTACATTTTGAATTCTACTAAGGATTCTAAAGAAAGAATTGGGCGTATCTTACAGATGCATGCAAACCATAGAACAGAAATTTCTGATGTTTATACAGGTGATATTGCTGCAGCAGTTGGTCTTAAAAATACGACGACTGGAGATACGTTGTGCGATGAAAAGAAACCAATTATCTTAGAGTCACTTGTGGTACCAGAACCAGTTATTCAACTTGCGGTAGAACCAAAATCGAAAGCAGATCAAGATAAGATGGCTCTTGCGCTTCAAAAATTAGCAGAGGAAGATCCAACATTCAAAGTTCATACGGATCATGAAACAGGTCAAACTGTAATTGCTGGTATGGGCGAATTACACTTGGATGTCTTAGTAGATAGAATGAGACGTGAATTTAACGTAGAAGCAAACGTTGGTCGTCCACAAGTTGCTTATCGTGAGACAATTAAACAAGCCGCAGAATGTGAAGGAAAATATATTAAACAATCTGGTGGACGTGGACAATATGGTCATGTTTGGATTAAATTTGAACCAAATCCTGATAAAGGATACGAATTTGTGGATCAAGTTGTCGGTGGAGTAGTTCCTCGTGAATACATTCCAGTTGTTGACAAGGGACTTCAAGAAGCAATGCAGACAGGTATTTTAGCCGGATATCCGATGATCGATATCAAGGCAACGTTGTACGATGGATCTTACCATGATGTCGATTCTAATGAAATGTCATTTAAGATTGCGGCAAGTTTCGCCTTGAAAGAAGCGAAAAATAAATGTCAACCAGTACTTCTTGAACCAATCATGAAAGTAAGCGTAACAGTTCCAGAAGAGTATTTTGGTAACGTTATGGGAGATTTAACATCACGTCGTGGTAAACCACTTGGACAAGAATCACGTGGTAATGCTATCATGATGAATACGATGGTACCACTTTCTGAAATGTTTGGATATGCGACAAGTTTGCGTTCTAATACGCAAGGACGTGGTAACTTTATCATGGAATTTGATCACTATGAAGAAGTTCCAAAAAACATTGCGGAAGATATTATCAAAAAAAGTGGTAATTAATGGATGTTCGCTTAGAAAGAGAAGTGGTTTTCTCTTTCTAGACGAAATATTTGTGAAATAAGTATCAAAACAGTTGAAAAAATATCAATTGTTAGATAAAATATATGTTGTAAATAAAAAAGGAGGAAATAAAATATGGCAAAACAAAAATTTGATCGTTCAAAACCACATGTTAACATTGGTACAATTGGACACGTAGATCATGGTAAAACTACATTAACTGCAGCTATTACTAAATGTTTACATGATAAAAACCCTGCATGGGCTGATTTTACAGATTATGCAAACATTGATAAAGCACCAGAAGAAAGAGAACGTGGTATTACAATTAATACTGCACACGTAGAATATCAAACAGAAAAACGTCACTATGCACACGTTGACTGTCCAGGACATGCTGACTATGTAAAAAACATGATTACTGGTGCAGCACAAATGGATGGAGCAATCTTAGTTATTGCTGCAACAGATGGACCTATGGCACAAACTCGTGAACATATCT
>CAMMJA010000011.1 GCA_946497145.1 uncultured Mycoplasmatota bacterium
AACTAATCAACTCCTTTCGAGCAAACAAAAAAAGGTTAACCGAAATTAACCTTTTATATATAGAAGTCGATTAGTTCGACTAATTTCCCTATGGTGCGAAGAAGGAGATTCGAACTCCCACAGCCCTTGAGCCATACGCCCCTCAAACGTACGCGTCTACCATTCCGCCACCTTCGCATAAATAAATTATAACATACTTTATCAAAAGAAAAAAAGATAGTTTCCTATCTTTAGATTTCTTTTGTTTTAATTGCTCTTTTTAAACGGCTCCAAACTTTTTCATTCGAATAGTTCAAAATTCCTGATTTATATACTTTCATACCGTAGCGAATCAAAGTCCAATCGAATACAACCATGATCAAAATTGAAATGATGACATCAATTAAACTTACTTGACCTAAAACAAGCAATGCCGGTGACAAAAGCGAAGAAAGAAATGGAACGTAAGATAAAATACGAATAAACAACGATCCATCAAACATCGATGACATGATGGCCAAATAATAGCCAAGCAAAGAAATAAAAATAATTGGAGTTTGGATCTGTTGGAAATCTTCCATATTTACTGTCATGGAAGCTAAAATTCCTGCTACCAAAGAATAAGCCAAGAACGATAAAATCATAAGAATCAAAGTTAGTGGAACGATATAAATCAATTGATCAGCAAACCCACTGCTTACTAAAGTAGTCCATAGTTCACTTAATCCATCTGTCATACCTCCAGTTCCTAGTCCTAGTAAATTCTTAATTACAAGTCCAATACCTGCATATAGCAACAGCAACAGTCCTTGGGTAATGACAAAAATATTTGCCGACAATATTTTCGAAAAGAAATGAACTTTAGGACTAACATTAGAAATGATGATTTCCATGCTTCGTGTCGTTTTCTCTTCACAGATTTCAGCCCCAATCATTTGTACTAAGAAAATCGTCAACATGAAGAAAGGTAGAATAACTGTTGGAAAAACCGTTCCCATTACCATGGACATATTTTCATCTTCGGTCTTTTTGGTTTCATCCAACAATACTCTCTCAATTGCAATTGGAGTAGAAATTTTGTTTAACTCTTCTACATCAATATTACTCTTAGACAAAGCAAAATTAGATTTCGTCGTCGTGAGTGCTTGCGTAATAATTTGGTAATCTAACGTATCAATATATCCTTCTGTGATTACTTTTGCTTTTAAATAATTGGCTTCATCTTCTTCAAAGACAACCAAAACATGATCATTTTCTTCTAGTTTTTTGGTTTCTTCTTCCTCCGTTTGATCAGAAAGCGTCATATCTACTTTAAATTCTTCCTCTAACATCGTCTTACTATTTTTTAATTCTGTTTCAAACAAAGGATATGCTTCCTTGGTTTCATCGACGACGACAATTTGCATGTCGTTATCAAAATTGCCACCGAAAAAGGCAATGATATGATCGATGTTCATAATCCCAATCAAGGCAACAGCCAAAATGAGATTGACGACGATAAACCATTTAGAAGCAATCTTTTTCTTTAAACTCACTTTGGTCAAATACTTCAACTTACTTGCCATAACTCTCACCTACTTTGTCGATAAATATTTCATTTAAAGTTGGTTCCATCACATCAAATTTGGTAATTTGTGCATTTTTGATTTGCTCAAAAACCAAAGGAACCACAGAATCATCTTTAATTTTTACTTCATATTCATTGGCATGTTTTACTACTTCCAATACCCCTTTGATCTTTGAAATTGCTTTTTCGTCGATCTTTTTTCCGCGAATATGAATATTTCGCTTGCGGTAAGATTTCTTAACATCAGCCAAATAACCATTTAAGATTGGCTTCCCTTTGACCAAGATAACCAACTTTTCACAAAATTCTTCAATATGTTCCATCTGATGTGACGAAAAAATAATCGAACAACCCTCTTTTTTTAAATCGTAAATAGCATCTTTCATCATCTTGACATTAATGGGGTCTAGTCCTGTAAATGGTTCATCTAAAATCAAAAGTTTCGGATGATTCATCACGGCTGAAATAAATTGAATTTTTTGTTGATTTCCTTTCGATAATTCCTTGATCTTACGATTCAAATAATCTTCTATTTCAAAACGCTTTAACCAACACGATATTGCTTGATCGATGGCATCATTACTCATACTTTTTAATGCACCATAAAAAGAAAGTTGTTCTTTTACGGTCATTTTTGATAATAAACTACGTTCTTCCGTTACAAAACCAATTTGATCGGTAACAGAATAATCGATTTTTTTTCCATCTAAGGTCACCGTTCCACTCGTTGCATCTAACAGTCCCATAATGATTCGAAACGTCGTCGTTTTTCCGGCACCATTTTCTCCCAACAAACCAAATATCTCACCATCTTTCACTTCAAAAGAAAGTTCATCCACGGCCTTGACATTACCATAATACTTGACGATTTTGTCTACCTTTAACATCCTTTTCACCTCTTGCATCATTATAGCATAATCAAATAAAAAAATGAACCAATAATTGGCTCATTTGACTTCATTTGGATACATAATTACTTCAATACAATTTTCTTTATCTAATGTTTGTAATAATTGATTTAATACTTTCACATCTAATTGTCTGATAATTTCTATTTTGTTTGCAATTGGCTTTCCGTACTTGATGATATCATCAAACATATTGTTGACGGAAGTTTCAACCATGTCGATCATCTTTACTTCACTTGAAATCCATACTTTTTTCATACGCTCTACATCTTCCTTAGAAATAGTAAGATGCTGCATCTCCTCGCGTATTGCTTGTAATAATTCTTTTGGTTTGGTTGTTTCTGCCATGATCAACAACGTTTTAAAATGATCCGCCCTATCCCAATGCGTATAAAAAGAAGTCATCAACTGTTCGTTTCGCACCTTTTCACGAAATGTAGAAGAAATACCAAACACAACCGTAGTAAACATTTGTAAGTATAAGTCTAATAAAAAGTCATCTTTGATTTTCAATTGATTACGATCGATTTTTAACGCATAACCAATTTTAGGAACCACAACATTCATCTTAAGTTCTTTATGCTTTGCGTTTACGGTTGCTTTTTCTCGATATTCTTTTTCTATTACTCTTTTGTTTTCCTGCTTTTTTTGCATATGCTTATTGTGATGAATTACTTCCATAATTTTTTCTGGATCAAACTTTCCTGCCACAATTAAGAACATGTTGCTCGGCTGATAATAAAGATCATAACAAGTATACAAATCTTCTTTGGTAATTTTATCGATCTCTTCTACCGTTCCTGCAATATCAATTCTCATAGGGTGTACATGATAAACACTTTTGCGGATTTCTTCTTCCAAAACCCATTCGGGAACATCATCGTACATTTTAATTTCTTCAGCGATGATACCCTTTTCTTTTTGAACGTTTTCATCCGTAAAATACGGCTCATTGACGAAATTTAATAAATAATCTAAGTTTTCTTCGATATTTTGCGTTCCATAACAGATATATTGCGTACTGTCAAACGTCGTAGAAGCGTTAGCGCCAGTTCCACTTTTCGCATAATGAGTAAACGGATCAACGCCATCTTCCTGTTCAAACATTTTGTGTTCTAAAAAATGCGCAATACCATCTGGTACTTTGATCATCTTTTTTTCATCGGGCAATTGAAAAGAAGTTTGATTTGATCCAAACTTGGTAGCATAAGTAATAAAGTAGTTGTTTTTATTTTCGTACGGTAAAAGAAAGCATTCCAATCCATTCTCTAACTTCTCATAAAAATAATATGAATCTAACCCAGGCAACTCAACCTTCTTCATCGATCTCTTTCCCTTCTAATAAATAAATGGTATCTATTTTTACTTTTTTGGCAACTTCAACAATTTCTTTGGTTGTTACTTTTAACATTTTCTTCTTCTTGGTTTCGATGTCATCCGTACCGAGAAGTTCCATCATATAATAGGAATCTATAATTCGCCCTGGAGAGTCTGTTGATTCTTCAAGAGCCGTTACATAAAACTGTTTGGCTTTCTCGATATCTTCTTCATTAAACTCTCCTTTTTCCATCTTTTTCATTTCTTCTTCAATCAACTTGACGGCTTTTTTAAAATTCTCTTTGGCAATACCTGCGGTAATCAGTAATAAATTATCTAGTTTATTTGGTACGGAACGAACGGTGTAAGCCAGTGAATTTTTTTCTCTTACTTCCGTAAACAATTTCGAATCGCTCCCCCCACCTAACAAAATGTTGTAAATTGTCAATGGATAATTACGTTCATACTGTGTTAAATTCACCGTACGGCAGCCAATCGCTAATTTTGCCTGTGTAATATCATCTTGTTCTGTTATGGTCTTAATTTTTTTCGGTACTTTGTTACATTCAATCACAGAAGGCATCCGCGTACGCTTCAACGTCACAAATTCAAAATTTTCACGAATCAACTTTTCTATTTCGTAAAAATTAATATTTCCAATGACAAAGATATCTACCATATTGCTTTTTAACATATCTTTGTAAAAATCATACAAGGTACTTGGCGTAATATTTTCTATATCTTCTAAATACCCATATCCCCGATATGAAAGCGGACTATCGGGTTCCATGTTTTCCAAAAGTCGAATGACACTGTACTGTGCAGAATCTTCTTTCATACTTTGAATGGCTAACTCTGTTTGTGTTTTGACAATTTTAAAAGATTGCTCATCGAATGCTTGATTCGTCACATTCGGCTTAAAAAGCATATCGTGAAAAAACTGAATACTTTTTTCAAGCATTCCCTTTTCAGTATATTTTTCATTCAAGATCGTCAAATAGAAATTGGTATTGATGTAATTACCTAGACGATAATTGGTTGCCCCAATACTTGCTGCATACAAATCTTGGGCCTTGATGGCAAGGGCACGCTTCGTTGGATAATCTTTGCTCGACAACATCAACATATCACTTAAAAAATTGCGAATAGTAATTTCTTCTTTGATAATTGGCTTGCGAAATACAATGCGTACAGTAATTGTTTTAAATTTATCTGTCTGAATCATATGTAAATTGTAAGAACCTAATTCTTTTTTTTGATATTCCACGATACCACCTCACTACTTCTTATTATATGTGGTTTTTCAAAATTTATTAGATTGTTTCTAAAGACAACTTGATCATGTCGACAAAATGTTTTTCACGTTGTTCTGATGTTGTTTCTTCTTCTTTGACAAAAGAATTGGAAACAGTCAAAATAGCCGCTGCTTTTTTATGCAATTTTTTAGCAAGATAAAACAAAGCAAACGTTTCCATTTCTACTCCCAAACACTTTTTAGAAATGTCTGATTGCAGTTTACCTTCTTGATAAAAAGCATCACTACAGTGAATCGTCCCTCTATAAATTTTTTGATGGAAACGAAGTGCTGTCTTTTCTATTTTGTCCGTTAATTCTTGATCTGCTTCTACGAGTGATACATCTTCTTCTGCATACTGCATAGCAAAATTACTGGTTGAAAAACTTTTTTCAGCCAAAATTAAATCGAATAAGTTTAATTGTTCTTGATATGCGCCAATCGAACCGATTCGAATAATTGTTTCTACATGATAAAATTGATATAATTCATAAGCATAGATCGCCATGCTAGGATTGCCCATTCCTGATGAAAAAATTGTTACCTTTTTTCCATGATAAAAACCGGTATAACCAAATATGTTGCGCACGCTGTTTACTTGTTTGGCATCTTCCAAAAAGTGCTCGGCAATAAATTTAGCCCGTAAAGGATCTCCAGGCATAATGACGATTGGAGCAATATCTTCTAATTTACTTTCAATGTGTGCGGTTGCCATAATTTTCACTTCTTTCTATATTATTAGTATACCATGATACTTCTTTATTTAAAAGAAAAGATATCATTTCTTGACATCTTTACAACAAGTTCTAAAAAAGAAGAGAAAACGACCTATTCTTCCTCTTCTTTCGTTTCTAATTTTACTAATACCTCTCGTGGTTTCGAACCATTTTGTGGTCCAATGATGCCACGCTCTTCTAACAAATCGACGATGCGGGCTGCTCGATTATATCCCAGTTTAAATCGTCTTTGCAACAAAGAAGCACTGGCTTTTCCTTGTGTGATAACAAATTCGACAATTTCATTGTAGAGTGGATCTTCATACTCTTCTTCTTGCATCATATCTTCTCTTTGACTGTCACTCTTCGATCCATCTGCGACCGTTAAATTTAAAAGCGATTCATCGTATTCGGCCTTTTGTTGCGCGACAGTATAATCGATAATTCGTTTGATTTCATCATCACTGATATAAGCACCTTGTAAACGTTGTGGTGAAGATTCCCCCATTGGAAGCAACAACATATCTCCTTTTCCAAGTAATTTCTCAGCACCTGTCATATCCAAAATTGTTCTAGAATCGATACTGCTACTTACAGCAAACGAAATACGTGATGGAATGTTCGCCTTGATCAAACCAGTGATGACATCGGTCGATGGTCTTTGCGTAGCAATAATCAAATGAATTCCAGCAGCACGGGCCATTTGGGTAATTCGCATGATGGAGTCCTCTACTTCTTTGCTGGCAACTAACATCAAATCCGCAAGTTCATCGACAATTACGACGACATAAGGCATCCTTTTGATTTTTTCTCCTTCACCTAAGTGTTTATTTTTATTATCGACATATTCATTGTAAGTTGCAATGTTTTTCGTTCCTGTATCACTAAATACATCATAACGATGTTCCATTTCGGAAACGATTTTAGCAAGGGCAACAGATGCCTTCTTCGGATCCGTTACAACTGGGCACATCAAATGAGGTACCCCATTATAGACACTTAACTCTACTTTTTTAGGATCCACCATTACTAGTTTTACTTCGTCTGGTTTCGTACGCATTAAAATAGAACAGATGATGCCATTGATACAAACGGACTTACCAGAACCAGTCGCACCTGCTACCAAAAGGTGTGGCGTCTTGTCAATTTCACACCAAACAACATTTCCCATGATGTTTTTTCCAAGTGCTGCCAACAACTTACTATTATCTTTACTCTTAGGAATTCGCTCTAATACTTCCCTGAAACTTACCATTGTCGTCTGATCGTTTGGAAGTTCAATTCCTACCGTATTTTTTCCTGGAATCGGTGCTTCGATACGGACATCTTTCTTCGCTAACGCCAGAGAAATTTCCCTATGAATATTCAAAAGTTTATTTACTTTCGTTCCAGATTGTAACTCTAGTTCATACTGAGTAACCGTTGGTCCAACATGCACTTCTACTACTTTTCCAATAATACCAAAATCTTTTAATACTTTTTCAAGCGTTACAATATTTTTTTCAATTGCTCCTTGATCCATTCCTTTGTTATTTTTCTTTGGTGGATTCAAAAGAGAAAGCGGAGGTAATTGATAATGATGATTTTGTTTTCCAGATTCCCCATTGGTTTCTACTACCGCATTCTTATTTTCTTCTCCAATCTTGGTTAACTCATCAATACTAGATACGACAATGTGCTTGCTGTCATCTTTGACTACACCGGTCGCAGGAGTTTCCCCATCGTTGATGAGAACTTTTTTGTCCTTTTTATCCTTCCCATGAGGAAGCATTTCTTTTCCTTTGTTCCACGTGTTTTTGATGATATCGACGATAGAAAAGCCCGTAAACAACGTAATACCTAGTCCTACTAAAGTCCACGCAACGATCTGCATGCCTTGATACGAAAATAACTTATCAAACAAGATCGCAAAACCACCACCGATGATTCCTCCACCCGTAATCTCAGGACGTAGACCATTCATGACATTATGGAACGAAAGTACCAATCGGTCGATCGTTTCTTTAAAAATAACGACGGAATCTCCTTGGTTTACTTCGATGTAATCTTTGTGCATCAACACCAACAAACCGATCAACAAAACATAAATACCAATCAATTTACTGGTAAAAAATTTAGGCCACTCTCTTTTTACAATCAAATAACCACCAATTACAAGTAAAACGATCAAAAATACTGCATATCCCGTTCCAACTAGAAAAAGACCAAATGAAGCAATCAATTTCCCTACTGGTCCATACTTTCCAATTCCTAAAATACTACACAAAATTAAAGCAATACCATATAGTTCCGCACTATGTTCAAACTTTTTTTTCTTATCTTCTTTTCTCTTTTTTGTTTTTGCCATCTTGCTACACCTCACTATAAAAATTATACCATGAATTACATAAAAAAAAGAAACAAATTTCGCTTGTTTCTTGTTTATTTCAAATTCTTTGACAACTCTTGTTGTAGTTGTTCTTTTAACTCTTCCGTCAAATTTAATAATACAAGACTTCTCCTTTGGAAACTATACACCAATACTTTTGTTTGTTCACTTTCTTTGAGTTGATCTAACTGTTCTAGTAAGCGATAAGATTTTTTGGTGTGACCAAACGAACGAAATCGTCTTTTTTCACTCCACGATAACGTTGGGTAATACAATTCATAAAGAAGTCCCAACGCTAAATGCTCAAGCTCTGCTGGTGTAAGATCCACTATGATGTGACGAATTTCTATTTCCGTTCTTTTTAAATAATTTAAGGGTGTTTCTATTTGAACATTTAATTGTTGATTCAAATAATCACGATACTGCCACACAAAATCCATCGATTTGATATCGTGTAAAAAATACGCTTGTTGCTCAAGCAAGAACGCCAACAATCGTTTGTGTGTCTTTTCATAATCTAGCGCTTTGTTTTTCGCAAAAGAAAGATTTATTTTATGAATTGTAATCATCCCTTGACTAAAGGACGTCACCTGTTTCACTTGCGCAAATAATGATGTCATTTCGGATACTTCACAAGGATCTAGTTTCAACTGATAAAATAAAGATCGTCGTTTTTGTTCAAATAAACGAGTCGTCACATAACCACGATCACGGACAATTTCTTTTATTTTATCTAGTAAAACAAGTAAAAAATCTGTATGTATTTTAGAATTTTGAACGGCTAATTCTAACTCCAACTTAACACACATGATAGAAGGATAAGTTTGATCACGATAGTATTGTTTGCAGTTTTTGGCTTCTAATTGTTCGTCGATCATCGTCGCATTTAATTTTTTCACGTTATCACCCTTTTCTATTGTCATTATAAAAAAGGATCACGTCAAAATTTGTCGTTTTATAAAGAAAAAAGCACTTTCGTGCTTAGTAATTTCGTTCTCTTAAAAATGGTGGCAATTCAAAATCGGTATCGTCAGAATCATCATCAGAAGAAGTAAGTGGTTCTGGTTCCCTCGCTACTCTTCTTGTTGTCTGTACATTGTTATATAAAGGCGTCTTTTCTTGATCTTCCTCAAATCCGGTGGCAATGACTGTGACGATCACTTCATCGGTTAAGTTTTCGTTGATAACCGAACCAAAGATCGTATTGATATCAGTATTGGCTGCCGCTCTTACGACTTCGGCTGCTTGTTCTGCTTCAAACAAGGTTAAATTGGTTCCACCCGTAATATTGATAATGGCATTGGTTGCACCTGAAATAGACGTTTCCAAAAGAGGACTGGAAACTGCTTGTTTCGCTGCTTCAATTGCTCTATCTTCGCCCATGCCCATACCAATTCCAATAATGGCATTTCCTGATTTTTCCATAACGGCTTTGACATCGGCAAAATCTAGGTTGACAAGACCTACCACAGCGATCAAATCAGAAATCGATTGTACGCCTCGACGCAATACGTTATCAACTTCTTTAAACGCCTCTAACATAGGAGTTGTTTTATCGATGATTTCCCTTAGACGATCGTTTGGAATAACGATCAAAGTATCGACATGTTTTTTTAATTCTTCCAATCCCTCCAAGGCGTTGCTCATTCTCTTTTTTCCTTCAAACGAGAACGGCTTTGTTACAATAGCCACGGTCAAAGCACCTAAGGCCTGTGCAATTTCTGCTACGACTGGAGCCGCCCCTGTACCGGTTCCTCCACCCATTCCACAAGTAACAAAGACCATATCAGCACCACTTAATGCCTCTTCAATTTCTTTCTTACTCTCTACTGCTGCTTCTTTTCCAATTTCGGGCTTGGCTCCTGCTCCTAAGCCATCGGTCAAAGAAGAACCAATTTGGATTTTTACATCGGCTTTGGAATTATTTAATACTTGCAAATCGGTATTTGCAACAATAAATTCTACTCCTTTTACCCCTGACTCTACCATTCGATTTACGGCGTTTCCTCCACCGCCGCCAATACCGATTACTTTTATCTTTGCTAACTGATCCATTTCTAGTCCGCCTAACATACTCTAATCCTCCTTAATTCTCGAAAAAGTGTCCAAACACCTTGCTTAGTGTCGATTCGCTAGACATATTCTTTTTCTTCGTTGCTTTCATTTCTTCTATTTTGCTATCTTGAAACATACTATATTCTTGGCCCCTGAGTTCTAATTTTTGATCAAAATATTTTATCATCCCTAGAACACTAGAGTATTTATTATGTCGTACTCCCATAGTTGTCATGTTCAAAGTGGTAGCACGCCTTCCCAACACGTCTTCTACTAAATATTGAAAGCCCGCCAACTCGCTTATACCACCTGTTATAATTATATAACTTATTTCGCGTTTTGTTAAGAGATTTATTTGTTTTTTTGCTAAATTTAATATTTCCTTGAGCCGTGCTTCGACAATTTCCGAAATTTCACTTTGATTGATCACTAACTTTTCTTGGTTTTTACTTTCAATTTCGATAACATCGTTATAATCAGCATAACGTTTCGTCGCAACTGCAAACGTTTCCTTGAGTTTGCGAGCCGTCATTTGATCCACTTTGTAAATATAGCGGATATCATGATCTACACTTTTGCTTCCCAGTGAAAGAATTTGGTTTTTGATCATGATTCCTTTGTTTAAAACTGATACTTCCATTTTGTCGAAGCCAATATTTACAATTGCTCCTACCTGACTATCAATCGTCTTGTTGCGCACTTCAGCATAATCACCACTCACTCCAAAAGCCATATCGACCACTTCGATATTACAAAGTTTCATGGTACTTAGTACCTGGCGAACCGATTGCCTTGGAACCGTCGCAATTACCGCTTTTACTTCTAAGTGGCTACCGAGCATTCCCTTCGGATCTTTAATATTCTCTTTATCGTCCAATGTAAAACTGATCGGATAAATCGTAATCAATTCTCGATGTTCTTCCACTTGCCCTAATAGAGCATCTTTCAATACTTTTACAACATCATCGTTTGTTACTTCTTCTTCTATTTCTATTTGGCCCATGACGATAGTAATTTCTATGTCTTCGGTTGGAACGTTGACGATTGCTTGCTCTACTTTGGTTCCCAACATCGACTCCATTTCTTTTAAAGCAAGTTTGATCGAATTGGCCGCCATGTTGGGATCTGTGATCCAACCATTTTTTACTCCTACCGAACGCACCGAACTAGAAGCCAATACATGTGCTTTGGTACCTATCATTTCGGCTGTTACCATTTTGATACTATCCGATCCAATGTCGATAGCAGTATAAATTTTTTTCACATCTATCAACTCCATATCTTAAGTCCATTATACTATATTTTTGTTTAGAAAGAAATCTTTTTTTGTTTCTAATAAAATAAAAGAATAAACGTCTTCGCCTATTCTTTGATTTCAAAATGGTTGCCAGAATCTAAATAAAGAATTCCTTTTTTTCCTTCCAACTGCGGAAGTACCTCGTTATAGTGATTGATCATATCAAACTTAGTAAGCGTCAAATACACGCTGTTTCCATCGTCCATATATAAAAGGAAACGATCTTTATCAAACTCATTCGGATCATACTGTATTTCTGAAATTTTAGATTTGATCGATGGGTCCATTTCCGTCATACCCTTAATAAAAGCATCGTATTTGGTATCCGGAACATAATTCATCAAACTAGGAATTCCCAAAATTTTAGTATCAGGAATCAATTCTTCTTTGTTTTCCAATACTACTTTTCCATCGCTTTCTTTTTGAAATAAAATTTCATATTCTTCAATCGTAATTTCAATGACATGATAGAACTTTTTATCCACTTTTACTTCTTTAATAAAAGGACTAGATAAAAGACGTCGTTTAATAGAATTGCTACTTGTCCAATAAAAACTAGGATAATCGTCCAAATTAGCCATTTCTAAAATCGCTTGATCTTTTAAATACGTCGTATTTTTGATGACAATATTTTTAATTTTGGTATTTAAATAACTATCTAGTAACAAATAGACAAGTCCTAATATTAAAAGCAATAAAAATAGACGAAATACTCTTAATTTCTTTCTCTTTTTTATCTTTTTGGCCATACATTACTCCCAATTGACAAATTCTTGTTCTACTTTTAAATCTACATGATATTTTTCTAACACGGCTTCTTTCGTAAATTCTATCAAATCTTTGATATCTTGTGCAGATGCGTGATCGCGATTGATGATGAAGTTGGCATGTTTTTCGCTGATTTGAGCGCCACCTTTGCGAAGACCTTTTAATCCCAACTGTTCGATCAATTGTCCTGCATACATTCCCTCAGGATTACGAAAGACGCTTCCTGCACTTGGATACTCTAACGGTTGACTTTCTAAACGCCTTTGTTTTCGCTCTTTGTTCACTTGCTCGATCGCTTCTTTTTTTCCTTGCTTTAATTTTAGCGTTGCTTCCAAACAAATGTAATCTGGGTGTTTTTGTAAAAAGGAAGTACGGTAATGAAAATCTAATTCCCGATTGGTCATCGTAATGACTTTAAAATCAGGAGTCAGAACCTTCACGCTCGTTACAATATAGCCCATGTCACTTTTATAAGCACCAGCATTCATGAAACAGGCACCACCAACCGTTCCAGGAATTCCTGATGCAAACTCCAAACCCGTAAGACCACGACGAGCCGCCTGACTGGCTAATTTCATAAGCGAATAGCCAGCACCTACCGTAATTTTTGTTCCTTTCACTTCTACATCATCAAAACAGTTAAGACGAATAATTACTCCCGGATACTTTTTATCACTAAACAGCGTATTAGATCCATTTCCTAATACTTTATAAGGTATTTGATTTGCTTTTAAATATTTCAACAAACAAATCAACTTTTCTGTATTTTTAGGAAAGGCCATCAATTGTGCTACTCCCCCTACTTGATACGTCGTATATTTACTTAGCGGAACATCTTTGATAAATTTTCCTATTTCTTCTTGTTCAATTTCGGCAATTAAATTTTTCATATTACTTTTCCTTTACTAATTCTTTGATTACATGATAGATACGAGTGGCACTGTCAGGAACCCCTAATTTTTTGGCACTATGTTTCATCTTGTGATAATATTTTTGATCATTTAAAATACGATCAATTTGGGTCATTAAATTTTCTTTGTTAAAGTTATCTTCTTCCAAAATAACTGCTGCTTCACATTTTTCTAATGCTAAAGCATTTTTGAGTTGATGATTGTGTGTAACATATGGAGATGGCACCAAAATAGAAGGCAGTCCAATTGCCGTAATTTCAGCAATCGTAGAAGCACCAGAACGAGATACAATCAAATCAGTTTTTTTCATGATTTCTAACATATTATCTAGATAAGGAACCAATTTGACATTGGATGGAACAGCCAATTCTTTTTGATATTTTTCATAATAATTTTTTCCGGTAACCAATAGGACCTCATAATTTTTAGAGGCAAAACCCGGAATAATTTCTTTCATTTTCTGATTCATCGTCATAGAGCCCAAAGATCCCATGACGATCAACACCAATTTTTTTAAAGGACTTAATCCAAGTTCTTTTTTGTCGACTGGCTTTACTTGAAGCACTTCTTCACTGCGAGGATTCCCTGTAAAAATGGCTTTCTTCGTGTCAAAGTAAGCAAGCGACTCTTCCAAAGAAACGCCAATTCTATCAGCGTAGTGCGATAAAAACTTATTGGAAAGTCCTGGAATGCAGTTTTGTTCGTGAATAAAGGTTTTATAGCCCAATTTTTTGGCAGCATAAATGACAGGTGCGGTAATATATCCACCGACTCCTAACACAACATCAGGATTGAATTTTCTGATCTCTTGTTTGGCTTGTTTGATACCACTCAAAAAACATTGGATCGCTTTGATATTCTTCCATACTTTTTTACGATTTAATCCCTTCATCTCAATTCCAACATAAGGAATTTTCCTCTTAGGAATCAAAGATGCTTCCATGCGATCTTTTGTACCAATATACAAAAATTCACTTCCTGGTTCCATTTCTTTAATTTTTTTGATAATGGCTAATGCTGGATAAATATGCCCCCCGGTTCCACCTGCTGAAATAATTACTCTCATATCCTCACATCCTATTTCAATTATACCATAATTATATGTATTCTTAAAGAAAAAAGAAGAAAGAAAAAGAACGCTTTGACGTTCTTACGATCAATCAAACATTTGACTTTCTTGAATGGCTTCTACCATAATTTTCGCATGCAAGTGTTTTCCATTGATTTCATTTGGATTGGTAATACTAGAATCTAGCCATAATCTTAAACTATATTCGTTTTTCTCACCCGGCTCTAGAGTTCCTATTTCTAGTTGACCATTATTTAAATCGCTTAAATATTGGATAGCACCATCACTTCCATTACTTGTAAACAGATATCGAATTTGACTATAATCTAACAAATTACTACTGCATCCATCTTCTTGAATGGCCTCTTCATCGTTTACTACCCGAATGCGATAATTACTGGCCAAAGTTCCTACATTTTCTAATGTAAATTCATAAGGGGTACTCGTCTTTCCTACTTCATCAGATGTAGGCATTGCATTTTCTACATTGATGCCACTTCCCATACTGTCATCTAACGTCAAGATTAGCGTTCCTGTCGTCACTTCATTTGGCTCTTCTCCTGTTCTGTTATACTGGAAAATAGCCAAACTAACACCCAAGATCACGCAAAGTGATGCAATAATGATAATGATACTGTACAATACGCGATTATTTTTCTGTTTGTTTGAATTTGTTTCTTCTTTCATATTCTACCTCACTTACTTTCTATTTTTATTATACCTTTCCTTTCTTTGCTTGTAAACCATTATCTGTTTAGTAGGCAACAAAAAAATTTTTTGGTATACTAAATTTAGGAGATGATGACATGAAAAATAAAGTTGTAATTATAGGGTGTGGCAACGTTGGGATGAGCTATGCTTATGCCCTACTCAATCAAAAAAGTGCCGTTCAAGAGTTGGTATTAATCGATGTAAATCAAGAAAAAGCCAAGGGAGAAGCCATGGACTTAAATCACGGTTTGCCATTTGGACCAACCAAGATTCATATTTATGCTGGAAATTATGCCGATTGTAAAGATGCGAAAATGGTCTGTATCGCCGCAGGTGCCAATCAAGAAAAAGGAGAAACCAGAATGGATTTAATCTATAAAAACAGCGTAATCTTCAAATCTATTGTAGAAGAAGTAATGAAAAGTGGTTTTCAAGGAATTTTCTTGATTGCTACTAACCCTGTGGATGTCATGACTTACCTCACTTGGAAATATTCGAAGTTACCAACATCACAAGTTCTTGGAACCGGTACTATTTTGGACACTGCCCGCCTTCGTTATTTAATTGGTGACAAATTAAACATCAATCCCAAAAATATTCATGCTTACGTCATGGGCGAACATGGAGATAGTGAATTTGTACCTTGGAGTATTGCTCGAATCGGATTAGAAGAAATTGACAAATACTTGACAAAAGAAGAACAAGATTCCTTACATATCCAAGTAAGAGATGCTGCTTATGAGATCATTCAAAGAAAAGGCAATACTTCCTATGGAATCGGTATGAGTATGGTTCGAATTACCAATGCCATTTTAAATGATGAAAACACTATTTTAGCCGTTTCTTCCTACGACCAAGAAAACGACGTGTTTGTTGGTGGTCCTACCATTTTAAATCAAAATGGTGCCGACAAAAGAATCTACATCAATCTTACATCTAAAGAAGCAGAAAAACTAAAACACTCTATTCAAATTATTCAAGAAGCCATCGATAAAGTAGCGTAACAAACGTAGTTATCAACAAGAGAAAAATAAAACGAAAGTTAGAATGAATCTCAAAGAGCAAACCAATAGAGATCACCCCCAAACACGTCACACATCAACAATACTTTGTGCTATAAAATAGTACACATTATTGACACGGCATTAAAATTATCCTATAATTAATATAGGAATGGAGGAATATTATGGAAACCTTAAATTTAAGTGTTCGTGTTAATGCGAATGATAAAAAAAGTTTTGAACAATTTTGCGATAGTGTTGGTATGAATGTTTCAACTGCAATTAATATGTTTATCAAAGCAGTTTTAAGAGAACAAAAATTACCATTTGAAGTACGTTCAAAAACTTTTGATGATACCGTTTATGAAAAATTACAACAAGCAGAATCAGAAATGAGTAATGCTTCTAAAAGATATTCTAAAGAAGAGATTTTAGAAAGTATGAATAAAATGATAGGATAAGCACTATGTACAAAATAAAATTTTTACCTATTGCAAAAGAAGATATTGATAATATTATTTATTATATTTCTCATCATTTAAAAAATATAACGGCATCAAGAAAACTACGAGATTTATTTATGAGCAGTTTGATTATATTGTAGAATTTCCTTATGGGAGTTCCGTATATCAAGTGGCAGGTACTTTAAAATATGAATATAGAAGTTATAGAGTTAAAAATTTTCTTATGTTTTATACCATTCATGAAAACGAAAAATTAATTACTATTGTTAGAGTGCTATATCAGAAAATGGATATTAGTAATCTATTAAAATAATTTACTAGAGTTTCACCACTCTAGTTTTTTATTGCAACTTTCATAACAAGAGGGTGCTTTTTCTTTTGTCTTCTATTTAAAAAACACGTTTCATATACATGTTATGGAGGTGGATGATGTTTACCCAAAAAATAGATTCTAGAATTAAACTCGTCTTAGTCATCATCATTATTTTATTTATCTTTATCGTTGCACGTGTTTTTTATGTCCAAGTATTTGATTACAACAAACTATCTCAACTTGCCAAAGACCTTTGGAGTAGAGATCTACCTATTGAAGCCAATCGTGGGCTTATCTTAGATCGAAACGGTGTGGTGCTCGCAGACAATCTAACGACGACCAGTTTGGTTTTGATTCCCAATCAAATCAAAGACAAAGATACGACTTCTTCAAAACTTGCCGAAATACTAGGTGTCAGCAAAGAAGAAATGGATGCCCATGTCAACAAGAAAACGTCCATTGAGCGTGTTCATCCAGAAGGAAGAAGATTATCCTACGATGTAGCAGATAAAATTTCGGCTTTAAATCTACCAGGAGTGTATCTAGTCAAAGAAGCCAAACGCTATTATCCTTATGGAAGTCAACTTTCCCATGTTTTAGGATATGTTGGAATCGATAATCAAGGTCTTTCTGGATTAGAATTACAGTATGATGAATACCTAACAGGAGAAGCAGGCGCCATTAAATACTTTTCAGATGCCAAAGGCAATCAGTTGAATTTATCAGAAGTATACGTCAAACCCCAAGATGGTATGAACATTCAACTTACGATCGATTACAATATTCAAGTATCTTTAGAGCGAGAACTTGATAATGTTGTTGACATGTTCCAACCAGACATGGCTCTTGCTGTTGTCATCGATCCTAACAACGGAGAGATTTTAGGCATGAGTAGCAGACCTAATTATGATCCTAACAATTACCAAGATTATTCAATGGAAGAATTAAGTAGAAACCTTCCTATTTGGGCTTCTTACGAGCCCGGATCAACATTTAAAATTATTACAACTGCCGCGGCTATAGAAGAAAAACTAATCGACTTAGATAAAGACACTTTCGACGACAGTGGATCTGTTCAGGTAGAAAACGCTAGGATCAAGTGCTGGAAAGCCGGTGGTCACGGGCATCAAACGTTCTTGCAAGTACTGGAAAACTCTTGTAACCCTGGCTTCGTTAAAATGGGACAATTGTTAGGAAAAGAAAAGTTATTTTCTTATCTAGATCTCTTTGGGTTTGGTCAAAAAACAGGGATCGATCTAAATGGCGAAGGAGAAGGAATCATCTTTCCACTTGATAAAGTAGGACCTGTAGAACTTGCTACTACGGCCTTTGGACAAGGTGTATCAGTAACGCCAATTCAACAAGTTGCTGCCGTATCGGCTGTACTCAATGGTGGTAAACTCTATCAACCCTACATCGTCAAAAACTTTTTAGAGCCGGAAACCAATACCATCGTGCAGACCAATGAAAAAAAACTAGTACGCAATACCATCAGCGAAGAAACATCAGCCATTATGAGGCGTGCCTTAGAAAGTGTCGTCGCAAGAGGTGGTGGAAAAGCCGCTTACATCGATGGTTATCGCATTGGCGGAAAAACAGGAACAGCGCAAAAAGTGAAAGATGGACAATATTTGGTCAACAATTACATCATGTCTTTTATTGGCATTGTTCCATCTAACCAGCCACAAGCCATTTTGTATATCGCCATCGATAATCCGAAAAATACGGCGATGTTATCCAGTTATACAACCACCCCTATTGCCAGAAGAATTTTATTAGATATTATCGACGCCTTGGATATTCCCAAACAAGTTGGTGGAATCGAAAAAAGTTATGAATGGAACGATGATATCTACTATGAAGTACCAAACGTAATTGGCAAAAATGTAGAAGAGGCAACCAAGGACTTGGAACAATTTCAAGTAGAATATTCTGGTGAAGGAGAAAAGGTAGTGGAGCAATCGCCAGAAGCAGGAGAAAGAATTCCAGGCGGCTCTACGGTACGACTGCTTTTAAGTAGTTAGTTGTCAACTTTTGTCTATTGTTCGGCTTTTTCGCATAAGAGATACGGTTTTATGATATAATGTTAGCAGTAGAAACGGGAGTGAAAACATGTTATTATTAACCAAAGCAATTTTTGCTGTGATGATCGGCTTTTTATCATCTGCCTTTTTAGGACTGATCTTGATTCCTTTATTAAAAAAACTGCACGTTGGCCAACGCATCAGCATCTTTGTAGGAGAAAGCCATCGTAAAAAAGAAGGAACTCCAACAATGGGAGGGCTCATCTTTATTATTCCTACCCTCCTTGCCACTTTGGCCTTGCTCCTTACTAATAAACTGACACTAACACAAGATTTGATCATCGTTTTAGTCGTCTTTATTGGTTATGCTGTCATTGGTTTCTTAGATGACTTCTTAAGTATCAAAAAGAAAAATAACGAAGGACTCACTACTTACCAAAAACTGTTTGGTCAAGTGATAATTGCCATCATCTTTTTCTACTTGTACATGAAAAATGGTGGCCAAACTTCTTGGATAGTCGGCACTTTAGGCATTCATATCGAAATGGGTTGGCTCTATGGACTCTTTATTCTCTTCCTGTTGGTCGGCTCATCCAATGCAGTCAATTTAACAGATGGACTAGACGGACTTGCAGGAGGACTATCTGCCATTGCTTTTGTGGCCTTTAGTTTAATATCTCTTATGGTTGGATTTGAAGATATGGGAATTTTTACTTTTATTCTAACGGGCTCTCTACTTGGCTTTTTGGTTTTCAATACCCATCCAGCAAAAGTATTTATGGGAGATACGGGAAGTTTGGCACTGGGTGGTGTCATGGCAGCCATTGCCATTTTGACTCATCGTGAACTTACTTTACTTGTTGTCGCTGGTATATTTGTCGTCGAGACATTAAGTGTTATTTTGCAAGTAATATGGCTACGTTTATTTCATAAAAAATTGTTCTTGATGACTCCCCTTCATCATCATTTTGAAAAATTGGGTTGGCAAGAAACCGACATCGTTAAACTCTTTTGGGTATTCGGTTTGATCCTTGCCATGGCAGGAATATTGTTTGGGGTATGGTTATAAAATAAATTAAATAGGTGATTAGATGAAAAAGAGATTTGATCTTGTTCTATTTATCGCCGTACTAATTTTAATATCATTTGGACTCATAATGATCTACTCTGCTTCGAGTATTTGGGCAGAATACAAGTTTCACGATGCTTTTCATTACGTGAAGCAACAATCATTATTTATCGCAATCGGAATCGGATTACTACTCATCGTATCCAAAATAGATTATAAGAACTACTATAACAAGACAAACATCATTTTAGGTGCTTGTCTTTTACTTTTAATTCTTGTTTTAATACCGGGTATCGGAAGTGTTAGAAACGGTAGTAGAAGTTGGTTTGGCATCGGTTCGTTCGGAATTCAACCCAGTGAATTTGCCAAGTTAGGATTGATTATTTTTGCCAGTAAATATCTGAGCAACAGCAATAAATTTTTAAAAGACATCAAAAAAGGGGTAATACCTATTTTACTTGTTGTCATGTTGTTCTTTGGTCTCATTATGTTACAGCCAGATCTTGGAACAGGAACCGTTCTAGTCGTCAGTATCATTGCCATGCTTTTTATCGCAGGAGTCGACATGAAATTTTTCTATATTAGTGGTCTTATTGGTGTCATCGGTATTGTAATTTTAATCTTAATTGCTCCTTATCGAATGGATAGAATTACTTCATTTCTCAATCCGTGGCAAGATCCTTTGGGAACCGGCTTTCAAATTATTCAATCCTTGTATGCGATCGGACCTGGTGGACTTTTAGGAATGGGCTTTTTAAATTCTAGACAGAAACACTTTTATCTGCCAGAGCCCCAAACCGATTTTATTTTTTCTATTATCAGTGAAGAATTCGGTGTATTAGGTGTAATTATTGTCAGTAGTTTGTTCATCATCGTTTTGTACCGAGGAATTAAAATTGCGTTAAATGCTAAAAATTTATTTGCCAAATACTTGGCCTTTGGTATGGTCTTTCAAATACTATTTCAAACGGTAATGAATTTAATGGTTGTCATTGGTCTCATTCCTGTAACAGGAGTTACTCTACCATTTTTATCCTATGGTGGAAGTAGCTTGTTGATTTCCCTTATTTCTATTGGTATTTTGTTAAATATTAGTCAAAACGAAGAAAGAAGCACACTTTAAGTTGCTTCTTTTTCTTCTAAATCGTATTTTGGTGCGAGTGTTAATACTACTTCTAAATCGTTAGTCAAAACAGTTCCTTCTGGAATACTTTGACTGGTTACATAGCCATTGCCTTCTAGTTTGTACTTAACTCCAACCAAATCTAAGTACGTTTCGGCTTCCTTTGTAGACCAACCAGTCAGATTGATCATTTTAAGATTTTTCCCATTGGTAATTAAGAATACTTTATCTTTAGAAGTAACTTGCGTATTTTGATTTGGATACTGTTGAATGATTTTGGTGCCATCTCCAATCACAATTGTTGGAATAGTTTTACTGTTTAATGTTTGTACTGCATCATCTGTTTTTTTATTGACGAATGACGGCATTTGATACGTTACGATGTTTTCTGTTGGTGTTTGAGATTCGCTGTTGCCATAGTATTTGCTGATGTTGACAATCACTTCTTTGACTGCATTTTGAATCGGACGTTGACTTCCTCCATCGGGACGTTTCATCGATGCATAAATGATAATTTCAGGATCATCCATCGGATAAATACCAGCAAAAGAAGAAATAATATCAGATGCTCCCGTTAAATACCCATTCCCGCTTTCATCGGCAATTTGAGCAGTCCCGGTTTTACCAATCAAATCATAACCATCGATATGATAACTGATTCCAGTATTCCCTGTTCCATTGACCGTATCGTACATCAATTGCTTGATTTTGTTTACCGTCTCTTTGCTTGCAACTTGCTCAATTTCTTTCCTTTTTCCCTCAAACTCCGTTTCGCCAGTCGTCGGATCAACGATTTTTTCTACGATATACGGTTCTAGCAACATACCATCATTCGTCAAACTAGTAAGTGCTTGAATGTTTTGAATAGGAGTCGTGGTAATACCTTGACCAAACCCAGCATTGAAAATTTCTGTTTCGTACTTAAACTCAATTTTTCCTGCTGACTCTTGTGGTAACGTAATTCCTGTTTTAGAACCGAATCCCAACTTCTTAAAATATTGTCTTAATATTTTACTGTCAATTTTATTTTTCAACAAATTTACGACACCGACGTTACTAGATAACATAAAACCCTTGTCATAGGTAATGGTTCCCCAACCATTTCGATTCCAGTCACCAATTACCGTACCATCACTAGTGGTATACGTTCCTGATAAAAATGTTTCGTTTCCATCGTAATTGCCATTTTCCATCGTTGCCATGTAAGTAAATATTTTCATCGTACTTCCTGGTTCGTAGGCAACCGCAATATTAGGATCTAAGTAACTTGTTAAATTACGCTTATTAGGATCGAACGAAGGAGTGGAACTAGATGCTAGTATTTTACCTGTTTTAGCGTCGGCAACCATCATCGTAAACCATTCAAATCCCCGACTAGATTGGGCATTTTTTAAACTTTGCTCCACAAAAAATTGAATGTTACTGTCAATCGTTAAGTAAATATCTTTTCCCGCTACTGCATCTTGTTTTACTTCTTTGGTATTTGCAATTTTATAGCCCTTCAAATCTTTTTGATACGTAATAGAACCATTCTCGCCTTTTAAAATATCGTCGTAATATTTTTCTATTCCCAATTCGCCTACGATCTCTTCTTCTTGACTTTCTTCATCAACTACTGATTTAGCATAACCCAATGTGTAAGACAAGAAGTCACCTTTGGGATAGTAACGTTTTTGTTTTTCGATAAAATCAATTCCTGGTAGTTGAAGAGCTTCGATTTTCTCTTTGGTAATTTCCGTTAGCCCCCTACCCTTACTACCAAATTCTGTCTGATAAATTCCTTCTTTAGAGAGTAATGCTAAAATTTCTTCTTCACTCATATCTAAAATGGGAGCTAGTTGTTTGGCTGTATTTTCCTTGTCGACCACATGTTGTGGTTTATCTTCATCTTCTGTTCTACTAGGATCTAAGTATGCAATGATATCATAAGAAGAAACATTCTGAGCAACCACTTCTTCATCCGATGTATAAATCGTTCCTCTAGTTGCTGGCAAAACATCTGTTTTGGTCGTTCGCTTACTTGCTAGTTCTTTTAAATTGATCCCATCGATATTTTTCGATAAAGCAAGCTGTGACAAACGCAAAATCATGACGACAAACAAAAAAAGAGCCGCCAATAGTATTACACGACTAATTTTAATACTATTTCTTGCTCTTTTCTTTTTCACATGATCACGTCCTATTATTCATCTTCTTCTTGTATATTTTTAATACTATTGTAATTATAACTCAAACCCTGATCTTTGGCAACTTCTTGTACTTTATCAAGAGATGCCAATTCATTTATTTTCATAGATAAACTTTCGTTTTTCTTCTCTTGCGAAGCAATGTCTTTTTTCTTTTGTTCTACATCAAAATTCACTTTGGACAAAGTCGCCTTAGAAAAAACGATAGTAATAGGAGATGACACCAAAAGTAAAAATGTAAAAGTGTACAACAACTTTTCAAACTTAGACATTTTTAAACGTTTTTTTACTTTTCGCATCTTGGTTCCTCCTTATCTTATTCGTTCAATCACACGCAATTTGGCACTGTGAGAACGATTGTTTTTTAAAATTTCTTCTTCACTTGGTAAAATCACTTTTTTGTTTACCAATTCAAATTTAGGCAAATAACGTTCTGGAACATTAGGTAGTCCTTTTACCCTCGGATCTATCTTGCTTGCTTCTTTAAAAGCGTCTTTCACCATTCGATCTTCTAGCGAGTGAAAGGTAATAATTGCAAGACGACCATTGATCTCCAACAGTGACAACGCCTCGTCTAGCGCTTTTTTGAGTACATCCAGTTCATGATTTACTTCGATACGAATGGCTTGAAAAATCTGTTTGGCAGGATGTTTTTTGCGTTTTTCTTTTTCTGGTACAGCACTTTTGATGATATCAACCAATTCGAGTGTTGTTTCAATTGGTTTTATTTTTCTGGCTTCGACAATTTTTTTAGCAATGTTTCGTGCAAACTTGGCTTCTCCATAGCGAAAGAAAATATCACTTAACTTGTCCTGATCATAATTGTTTATTAGTTCAAATGCCGAAAATGTGGCTTCTTGGTTCATTCGCATATCAAGTTTAGCATCATAGTGATAACTAAACCCTCTTTCTTGTTCATCTAATTGCGGACTAGACACACCTAGATCAAACAAAACAGCATTTACTTTGGTAATATTTCTTTTTTTAAGTTCCTCTTGCATATTTTCAAAATTACTTTTGATAATTTCAAAATTAGAAGCAATTTCTTGTAATCTCTTCTGACTGAAAGTGATGGCTTCCTGGTCCTGATCGAATGCGTAAAGAAAACCCCTTTTTATTCTTCTTAGTATTTCACTACTGTGACCAGCATACCCTAATGTCGCATCTACTACAATGCTATCTTCGTGCAAATTCAAACCTGCAATGGCTTCTTCTAACAATACACTCACATGTTTCATCCTATCACCTACATGTCTAACTTTCCATCAAACAGATTTTCTGCAATATCTGACATACTATCTTGTGCATTTTCAAAGAATTGATGCCAATTTTCATTAGACCAAATTTCAAGGCGATCACCTACACCAATAATTACGCATTCCTTTTGGATATTGGCATAGGCGATCAATGGAGAGGTAATATTGGTTCTACCCTGCTTGTCGAACTCAACTACAGTGGCACCAGATAAAAAGAATCGTGTAAAGTTTCGGGCATCTTTCTTGGTGAACGGAAGCGTTTCTAATTGCGTGACAATTTTTTGAAAATCCGGCTTAGAATAAGCATAAATACAATTTTCTATCCCTCTTGTCACAACAAATTCGTCTCCCAACTCTTCTCGAAACTTGGCTGGGATAATCAAACGTCCTTTATCATCAATATTATGATGATATTCACCCATAAACATAAAAATCCCCCACTTTTTACCACAATCAACCACTGCTTACCATAATAATACTATAACTTCTTTTTTTTGTAAAGTAGTTTTCTTTGTTTCTTTTTTTACTTGACATTTTTAAATATTTGTATATTACCTAAAAAAACAAATATACTAAACTAGAGGGATTTTATGAAAAAATTAAAACAAAACAGCACCATGATCCTGTTTTGCTTAGGTATTTCATTTTTGTTTTTACTCGTTTGTAGTAAAACATCATTTCTATACGCCTTTCACGATTGGTTTGATTCGAACGCCTTTATGACCGTTGGACGTGGCATGCGTTATGGATTAGTTCCATACCGAGATTTGTTCGAACAAAAAGGTCCTATTTTATATCTTTTACATATGTTGGCATCTTTTATCTCTGAAAAAGATTTTCTAGGAGTTTGGTTCTTCCAAATTATATCTTTTGCCGTCTTTTTATTCTATAGTAGCAAAATTATTTCTTTGTATTTACCTAAAAAGACGAGTTATTATCTTCTACCACTGTTTGCTTTTTTCGTCTTGATGATGCGAAGTTATCGCTATGGAGATAGTGCCGAAGAATTCGCTTTGCCCCTTTTGACGATAGGACTTTACCATTTGCTTTTCTATCTCAAACAAAAACAAGAAATGCCACTTCGGCTCTTTTTACTACACGGTATTTTCGCTGGAGTCATCTTGTGGATCAAGTATAGTTTGCTTGGTTTTTGGTTTGGTTTTATGCTCTTTTTTCTCATCGATACCATACAAAAGAAAAACTATCTACTTGCTTTGAAACGAAGCGTCGTCTTCTTAAGTGGTATGACGCTTAGTACCGTTCCTGTTTTTCTCTACTTTGGTATCCATCATAGCATTTCCGATCTATTCCACGTTTACTTTATGGTCAACATGCAAAGTTATACGGTTGCTTTAAGTCCGATTTCTTACATTAAGTGGCTATACGAAACGTTTTTTAGTAAAATTATTCAAGAAAATATTTTTGGAATTTGTATACTCCTAGGATTTGTTTTTATGTTTCAAAAACAAGGAAAACGTGCAGGATTTGCCTTTTTTACCTGTTTTCTTTTCCTACTATTAAGTGTCTATGGTGGTGGTCGAGCATATAGTTATTACTTTTTGATCTTTGCTCCTATTGGCTTATTTGGTCTCATTTATTTATACCAACATTTCAAAAAAAAACACACAGTTAAAACTGGCAACGTTATTTTACTGATTGTCGCCACTTTTTTTCTTGCTTATCAATTTCAACATAATACAGTAGATCTCGGCAAAACAAAAGAGGATTATGCACAGTATCAATTTGCGGAAATCATAAATCAAAAAGTAAATGCAACTGTTTTAAACTATGGTTTCTTAGATGGCGGGTTCTATCTTGCTTCTCAAACGTTACCAACAAACTTTTATTTTCAAAAGAATAACATTCCCTATCAACAATATCCTGAAATGATGGATCATCAAAATGAAGCGATCAAAAACAAAGAGGTCGATTTCGTGATCCTTCTAATCAAACCAGGTATGACTATTTATGATATTGATAATGTTTATTTATTACGCAATTACAAAATCATTACAGTACACCAACAAAAAATTGAAGGATGTAATCAAACTTATTATTTATTAGAAAAAAAATAATGCTCTTGGCATTATTTTCTTTTTTTGGTTTGAATTTCTTCTTGCAATAAACGAATAAATTCTTCGGTTGACAACGTTTGAGTATTCTCTTGTCCAAACAGACGATAACTTACTGTCTTTTGTTCTACTTCTTTATCTCCTAAAATCAAAGTGTAAGGAATTTTACGGGTTTGACTTTCGCGCATACGATAGCCCAACTTCTCGTTACGATCATCGATTTCTACACGAATGTTCTGCTTTTGTAACAACTTGTACACTTCAGTTGCATATGCTTCATGATACTCTTTGTTGACAGGAATGATATTTACTTGAACTGGAGCAAGCCAAAGTGGAAAACTTCCTTTGGTTACTTCGATTAAATAGGCAATAAAGCGATCGATAGAACCCAAGATGGCTCGATGTAATACCACTGGGCGTTTTTTACTACCGTCTGTATCGATGTAAGTTAAATCAAATTTTTCTGGTAAAAGGAAATCCAATTGGCAAGTAGACAAGGAAAGTTCATGACCAATAGCTGTTTTAATTTGAACATCTAACTTTGGTCCATAAAACGCAGCTTCTCCAACGGCCTCAAAATAATCAATTTTCAAATCATCTAGTACTTTACGTAATGTACTTTCGGCTTTTTCCCACATTTCGTCATTTTGATAGTATTTTTCTTTATCACTTGGATCTCTTAATGATAACCGGAAAGAATATTCGGTAATATTAAAATCTTTATAAACTTCCAAAATAAGATCGACAACACGTTTGAATTCTGATTCTATTTGATCTGGTCTTACAAATAAATGAGCATCATTTTGACAAAACGTTCTAACGCGTTCTAAACCACATAACGCCCCACTTGCTTCAAAACGAAAGTCATGAGCAAGTTCTCCAATTCGAATTGGCAAATCGCGATAGGAATGCAACTCATTTTTGTAGATCAACATATGATGCGGACAATTCATCGGACGAAGAACGAATTCTTCCCCTTCTCGTTTCATAAGAGGAAACATATCATCTTTATAGTGATCCCAGTGACCACTAATTTTATAAAGTTCACTCGTGGCCATAATTGGCGTATAAACATGATAATATCCTAGATTGATCTCCTTTTCACGAATATATTCTTCTAACTCATGAAACAAGAAGGCACCATTTGGTAACCACAAAGGTAAACCTTGTCCTACTAAGTCGTGCGTCATGTATATTTTTAAATCTTTGCTTAATTTACGATGATCTCTATTTTTCATTTCTTCTAAGTAAGCAAGGTGTTCTTGCAACTGCTCTTCTGTTTCAAAACAAACACCATAAATACGTTGCAACATTTTATTTTTGGCGTCGCCCTTCCAATATGCACCAGATACTTTTAACAACTTAAAATGTCTTAATACCTTAACACTTTCTACATGTGGTCCACGACAAAGATCTGTAAAATCTCCTTGTGTGTAGCAACTAATTACATTGCCATCTTCCATTCGTTCAATTAAATCTATTTTGTATGGATCATCATGAAATTTCATCAAGGCCTCTTCCTTCGTTAATTCTTCTCTTACAATGCGTTTGCCATCTTTGGCAATTTTTTTCATCTCTTTTTCAATCTTGGCCAAATCTTCTTCTTTTACAACTTCATCTCCTAAATCTATGTCATAGTAAAACCCCTCTTCAATGACAGGTCCTACCCAAAATTTCGCATTGGGATATAGATGTTTCACTGCTTGAGCCAATAAATGTGCACAACTATGATTTAAAACATTTAATTTTTCATCTTCTTTTATATTTTTCATATTTTTTCCTCCTCTTTATTTTTTGAAAAGTTTGTTCCGGATCCATAATCTTTGACATCTCACAAGATCTTTCATTTAATTCACAGCGAACATAGTGGTCTACCATTTCATTACAGTTACTTCTTAATAAATCACACAATTGATACAAAGACATACTTTGAATACTTTGTTGCAAACTATGAACTTCGATCATTTCCTGATTTCCTGGAAGTTGTTCACATAACACTTCATTACAAAGACGTTTTACATCCTTATTTTGACTATCACGATTCATATTACACAACTGATACAGTGGATAGTCATCCAATCTCTTTTTAATTTTTTTCAAAACTCTTTTTAAACGATACGGATCATTTTGATATTGATCGGCAAAAATCAACAATACCTTAGTTGGCAATGCTGATAAAGGTACTAATTTAACGCTCATCAAATCCCCCCTAAAATAAAAACTCCTATTATCGTATTATGATAATAGGAGTGCAAAGCACGGTACCATCCTTCGTTTTACTTACTTCCAGAATAACGGTCATCGAACCGGAAAGTCATTACAACTTCTGCTTGGAAGGGAGTAAAAATAATTTGTTTGGTTCGTTTGCACCAACCACGAACTCTCTTTTACAAAACACAATTATTTTCATATCCTTCGTCAGGCGCATTTCCTAACAAATTAATCATATCACGTTTTTTTCATTAGTCAAGTTTTTTTACTACTTCCTGCGATTTTCACTGATCAATTCAAAAGATGTCGTCAATTGTTTGATACGTTCAATAATTCTTCTTGCCTTTACTTTGTCTACGCCACTAGTCGTCATAGATAAATGAGATTCTAATTCTTCTAAATTTAAGTTAGAAGTGAAAAAAGTCGGCAAGTTTTGCTCCATACGATACTGTAAAATAGGGCCAAGTATTTCGTCTCTACTCCAAGCAGTCAAATTTTCTGCACCAATATCATCTAACAAAAGTATCGGTGCCTTCTTGATACTTTGAAATTTTTCTTCAAAATCTTCATGAAACGAGGCCTTTAAATGTCTTAAAAACTCTGGAAAATACACAACTGCACTTCTTACATGGCGCTTTGCCAATTCATTTAATAATGCAGCAATTAAATATGTTTTTCCACTCCCGAAAGAACCATATAAATACATTCCTCGTGGGCTTTCATCTTTTTCATACTGTTTTATAAATTCTGTGAAGTACTTGATAATCGGAATTCTTTTTTTATCATCTTTATAAACACGTTGCATACTGGCTTTTTTCATTTCTTCTGACATTTCATAATAAGAAAGATACGTTTGATAAGTCAACGTTTGATTTTTTTCTTGTTCATAATGACAAGCAACATAAGAAAAGTTAATCGTTTTATATTCTTGTCTTGCCATCAACAAGTACCCTTTTATTTTATTTTGACAAAAGGCAAGTCCTTTACAATTTTTACAGTGATGAAATTCTTCACTTGCTTCTTTTAATCTAGAAGTATAATGAATCAATATATTTTCAGAAATTGGAAGTGTTTCTATATATTCACGAAATTCGGGATCCTGAAAACTATTCATATATTCCTGTTTTAGTGCAAGATCTTGTTTAGAATCTAAATTCATATATTTTTGAATTGTCTTCATACCATCACCTTCTTTTTTATTGTAACGAAAAATCGAAAAAAAGACAATCAAAAAAAAGGATTTCTCCTCTTGATCAATTATTTAAAATATCATATTTTTACGAATATTTGCTAATATCCATTGCATAATTTTGATGAATCTCCGCTTCGTTTAACGCCCGATCATAAAAGCGAACGGCAAATATTTTTCCTTTCGGATTGTGATTTTCCAACAGCTGAGCATGGGTAAAAACATGTTGAGCGCCAATTCTAAATTGTCCAGGGATATTACTAATATCTTGCGTTTTGGTCAACGTTCCATCTTGATAGTAATAAGCCAAGTTGCTACTTCGATCATACACTACACTTAAGGTCGTCAAATTCAAATCGTACTTGGCTACTCCCGGCACGTAGACAGCATTACCATTTACATCCTGAATGTAAGCGGCCTCTCTTCCATATAAAACTAAAGTATCCGCACCCTGTGTCCAACTGATGGTCTTCTCTGGCTCGAAAGATCCCAAATCTGTTTCCTCTAGTTGAATGACCAACTCAAACGTCAAACTGTCATAGTATGCAGTGTGATCTTCTCCCAAATATAACGTTGGACGAACTTCGATATAATCATCGATTCCATCACACTGTAAATAGGTATCTTTCCAGCCACTGGTTGTTGTGTGATCGACATTATGTAAAATTCCATTGTTCCCATAGCCACTTAAATCTAACCAACTATTAGGATCTGCTCCATGATTGCTTCCATCTAACCATACTAGCATATTTTCTTTTACATAATCATCAAACTCGACATTGCTTCCTTGAATGGCTTCTACCATAATTTTCACATGCAAGTGTTTTCCATTGATTTCATTTGGATTGGTAATACTAGAATCTAGCCA
>CAMMJA010000012.1 GCA_946497145.1 uncultured Mycoplasmatota bacterium
ATGTACTCTTTCGTTATTGGAAAAGAGTTGTAGATAACTACGACACCCGCTCCATTGAGGTTAATACTCGTACACTTATATAGTGATTGCGAGTTTTTTATTTATATAAACAAAATTATGGATTAAATGTTAATAAAAAGTGAGAATGTGCTTGATATTTATATCGTATATTCTCACTTTTTTATTTCTCTAAAAATTTTACTTTTTTAAATCATATTTTTGTTCAAACGCTTTTATATATCTTTTTCGCATAACAGGTAAAATTTGAGATGTTGCTTCGATAGAAACATTATTTAATCCTATATTAGAAGTATCTAATAAAAGCATAGAATCAACACTTTCAGAAAATAATCCTTGTAAATCATTTAAACAATTATTATATTCCTCTATATTCTCTTGATTTAAAAAATTTCTTTTTTCTAAAGCCAAACTAGAAATATAATCTCTTCTCAATGAAACCATAGGATCGGCATATGTAATAAGTAAAAAATCTATTAATTCATTTGAAATAGCTTGATATTTATCTCTAGCATCTAAATATTGTTCTTCAGGCATATCACCTCTAACATATCTTCTATAATTCCAAATTTGCCTATCATTTATGGATCTATCAATTAGTATAATATCTTTGTCAGATTCAAGAGATTCCTGTAATTGTTTATATACTTCATCTATAATAGCAATATTACCATCACCTAAACTCATTTGATCAAATTTATCTTTTAAATTTTCTTTATAATATTTTGACGTTGTAAATTCTTCAATTAACCCTACCTTAAATCCACCTTTTTTAAAGAAATCATATAAATTATTGATTGTAGTTGTTTTTCCTGTTCTAGGAGTACCACTAAATTCAATAACAAAAGGTTTAGGTAGTGAACATAATGATTTTAATCTTTGTAGTTCTATTTTCATAGCATGTAATTGTTTTAATTTTGCATAATAAGCTTCATTATCAACAAAGATGTTATCCCTTAAAAATAAATCTTCCTTTTTATAGAATACTTTATCTAATATATCTTTTAATCTTACAAAGATAGGTAATTCTTTATCTTCTCCTGTTATTAAACTTTCATAAATACTTGTATAATACCATGTTTGCTGTTCTTCTCCTCTTTTGAATGCTGAAAAATCTCTTTCTCCACTTTTTTCAAACTTCAAAAATAAATCTTCTAGATTATTAATCTTATCAGCACAAATAACTAATTTGTTTCGTAAAGGTAATTTTTTAGTTTTTTCGATTGTATACTTTTTTCTTTCTTCCCAAGATAGAGATTTATCTGGTTCTGATGCAACCATAACTAAAGAAGCAATATCACTATCAAATTCTTTTTCGATATCTTCTATAGTATATTTTGTATCTTCTACAACGTCATGTAAGTATCCCGCTGCAACAACATTATCGTCATATCCAAGAGTTTCTAATAATTGTCCTACACCAATGGGATGCATAATCATAGGTTTATCTGGTTCACTTTTTCTAACTTGTCCCATATGTGCACGTATCGCAAATAATTTTGCTTTTTCTTTAATATCCATAATACATTTACCTCCATATACTTAACCCCAAAATATATTTATCCTTATAAAATCTATACTTTTTACTATTTATATCTTTTTTCGCACTTGCGAAACTGAAATTTTTTTCATTTAGAACAATAGAACTTACTTGATTTCCAAATAAAATGATTACTTTTGGGTTTATAATTTCAAATTCTTTTTCTAATAAATGTAGATATTCTTTATAAACTTTATCAGGTAGTTTTCTTGCATCTATCTGTGTACATTTTCCAAGATTGATTATACAATATTTGTGTTTTTCAACATCAAAATAAACTTTACTAGCAAATTCTTCTTTCCATTCTGAACTTTTTATACTTTTAATTCTGTTATAAATTTTTTCATCTAGTAAGTCCAATGCATAAAATAAATCCCAAATATTTTTAGTACCTATCCAAGGAGATTTAATTCCTTTCCAATCTTTTGATGAAGCAATGTTTCTTCCTGTTGGATTCATAAAACAAAACATATATTAGGATTATCTTTACAACCACCTAAACTTTCAATTTTATTTAATGCTCCTTCATTTACTTATTCTTATATAATTCCACTATTCATTTTTATTTTTTGTTTTTATTTTATTACTTTAAATATTTTATATCAGTATTATTAATAATTTGCATTTGTGAAATAGCAATTTTATTTAATCTTTCAAGTCTTTCTGGTTGTTTTAAGCCATCATTTATAAATACTGAATTTAAATTTTCTAAATTTGCTAAACATATCAATTCATTTATAGTTGCATAATCTCTAATATTTCCATCTAAATTAGGATTTTTACATCTCCATTCTTTAGCAGTTATACCAAATAATGCCATATTTAAAACATCTGCTTCTTCAGCATAGATATAATTTATTTGTTCTTTAGTTAATTCAGTAGGTATCAAATTTTGTTTTATAGCATCTGTATGTATTTTATAATTAATTTTAGAAAGTTCTCTTTTAGCATTCCAACCCAATTGTTTTTGTTCTTCTGCTTTCAATCTTTCAAATTCTTTAATTAAAAGTAATTTAAACTTTGGACTTATCCACATACCAAATTCAAATGCAATATCTTTATGAGCATAAGTTCCACCATATCTTCCCGCTTTTGACATTATCCCAATCGCATTTGTCTTTTCTACCCATTCTTTAACACTTATTTTATAACTATTTAAACCGGCTTGGCTTTTAATTATGGCGAATTCGCCATAATTAAAATTAGGATTATGAATTTCCTCCCAAATACCTAAAAATTCTATTGTATTTCTATTTCTTAACCAATCGGATACAAAGAAATCACCATCTTTAGATTTAAGCATATCAGTGATTGAAATGTAGTCTTCATCATCGATTTTAAAATATGATATTTTCTGCTCTAAAACTGTTAATTCTGCCATTTTTAAACCTCCTGTTGTTTAAGTCAACTTATTTATTATAGTTACTAATTGATAATACTTATGAGTTTTTGCAACATAATATTGCAAAATAGAATGTTGATATAATTATACTATAAATGGCAATAATTTCATATACGATACAATGATTTTCTTAAGACTTAATCTCCACTATTTCCTATTAAACTCCCTAATAAATATTGCTATATGCGCATTATAATTAGTACAGCAAATACAAATGAATTTGTTTAATTAAAGTGTGCAACACCCCTTTAGCACTCGCTCCATTATGAAATTAACCCTTGATTTTCAAGGGTTTTATTTTTACATAAAAAGATTTTGAAAACGTTGTTGATTATGTTTCAATACATTTAGTTTTAAGCAATAATATCAACTATTATTATTTCTGTACGTTTGTTGTTCGTTTATTTTGATTATATTTAACATATATAGAAAGGAAGAGTTGTTATTCTTCTTTTTACTTTAAGATACATTATCTAGATTATTTTAATAACTTTACTTTTACAGTTTGCATTCCAAAATAAAACTTTTTTGATCGGCTTCACTGATTATGTCATCTTCTTGGATATATCCAATCAAAATAGGACTATTTACATCATGCAAACGATAGTTTTCAATTGCCGTTGTCGGTCTTTTGTTTGCATAACAATACTTACACCCATTTAAACAAGTATTATATGCTCCTATATCACGCGTCGCAATACAATGACACCCTTTTCTCATATGGGCCTCTTTTTGGGGTTTATATTCTACGTGATTGGCACTTTCCAATACTTCTTTGGTTGTACAGCCAGATCGATGCACGCCATATTCTTCATAGTTGGCATCTGTTCCACAAGTTTGTACATAAATATCATATTTTTTAGATATATTACCAATCTCTTTTACTAATTTTATTTTATCTTCTTCTGTAAACAAAATAATCTCAGGCATATTGTATTCTAAGCGTTTATACATTTCTACAAAACTAAATATAGCACGATTGATATGGTTATGAACCCTACTAGCAATGTATTCATAAGTTTGAATTAAATCGTCAACGGTATAATTTGCTGTTAACAACAAAGGATCGTAGCGCCATATCACTTTCTCTTTACCAACGAGTTTTGATAGTTCAATTAAAGTACGAATCGATTCATCAATACTTGGAACGTTCGGTTCCACATCTTTACCATAAGTCGTTATCGTATAATGACAAATAATATGATATTTTTGATTGATCTCATCTATATAGTTCAAAATTGGTTTATAATTTTTAGAACAAAACAATAAACAATCTACCTTATCAGGATTTAAATCGATCTTACTTACCTTTTTAGGAAACAAAGGATTTCTAGTATAAACATATCCTTCCTTTAATCTTCGCATCAACCATGGAGTATAATAATTTACAATATCGGTTCTTCCTCCTACATTCACAATCATACTATCTACTCCTTTCTACTTGTCCTAATACATTTTCTAAAACTATTATACACAAAAAAATGATAAATCCTATACGTTTGATTTATCATTATCAAAAATATTGAATAAGTTCTTTAAATCAGTTTACTTTGGATCCAACTTTCAATCGAGTTTTTATCTTCTTGTCCGGTAAATCTTTTTCCTTCCTTAAAGTTGTAATTGGGATAAGTTTCTTTCAAAATTTCCACTGCTTCCTCGATTCCTGAGCCACCTCGTTAAATCCACATTTTCTAGAAAGGTATTGATAATAGTAGGGGCTTGATACCACCAAATGGGAAATCCAATTAAAATGGTATCATAATCGTCTATATTGATATCTTTCTTTTTTATTTCTGGTCTAGATGATTTGTTCTTCATTTCAATAGACGATCTACTTTGTGGATCATTCCAATTTAAATCTTGTTCTGTATACGCTTCTTGCGGCTCAATTTCAAACAAATCTCCTTTCACCACCTCGGCTATTTTTTTGGCTACTCGTCTGGTTACGCCACTGGCTGAAAAATAACACACTAACACTTTGTTCATTTTCTTTCTCCTTTCCACTTAAATATCAAGGCCATTGATCCAATCGATTACAGAACTTTGCGATGGCGTCAATCTTGCCCCATCGATCCAGTTGATATTGGGACGATATTCTTTTAAGGTTTCGATACTAGTTGTAATGCCCGAACTACCGGAAGTACAAAATGGAATTACCGTCTTTCCACTTAAATCATTTTCATCCAAAAATGATAAAATAATTTTTGGAACATCGCCCCACCAGATAGGATATCCAAAATAGATCACTTCATAAGAGGTAAGATCGATCGTATTTGCTATTTCTGGTCTTGCATTTGGATCATTTTGCTCTAAAGATGCTCTACTATCATCGTTACTATAATTTAAATCTTCTTGGGTATATGCTTCTTCTGGTACAATTTCAAACAAAGTTCCACCCGTTGCTTCTTCGATATACTCTGCTACCTGCTTGGTATTTCCCGTTGCCGAAAAATAAACGATTGCAATACTACTATCATTTTCGTCTACACTATTTTCTTCCCCATCATTATTTTCTTGTATCGGAGTATCCTGATCGGCTGTTTCTTGATTTTGCAACCAATAAATTCCAACACCTATTACTATGATGCCAACGATCACCATCAGTGCAATTATTTTTTTATTCATTTCTCTTTTCTTCCTTTCTTTCTTTTATTTCTTTGGGTATTTTATCAAGTTCTAAAGTTGCAATATCAGGAATCAAATCGTCTAACACTTTTTCTGTTCCTGCTTTGATTGCCGTTTCATAATACCACTGTTTGTATTCGATTTCTTTTAAATAATATTGAAACTCTTCAATCTGTTTTAAGATCTTTTGTTTTTGCTCTTTGATCAAATCATATCGTTCTTCTAATGTGGTATCCCCTTCTTGGGCAAGCTCTACATATTGTCTAATCTTCTTAATTGGCATATTGGTATTTTTTAAACAGTTCAACACTCTTAACCACTTAAAATCAGCATCTTCAAACACTCTGATTCCGTTTAGTCTTTTGATGTTGGGAAGTAACCCTTCCTGGTCATAGTAACGTAGTGTAGAAGGTGCAACATTCATCATTTTGGCCACTTCTTTAATAGAATACGACATAACAACTCTCCTTTCTACTTTCATTATAAAAGTTAAAGTAAACTTTATGTCAAGAAAAAAATTTATTTTATATAAAAAAAGAGAAACTCTCTTTTAACTTCTATATAAATCGCATTCTTCCTCATGAGAATAGATCAAACCGATTGCTTGTAAGTAAGAATATATAATGGTACTTCCCACAAACTTCATTCCTCTTTTTTTTAGATCTTGAGAGATACGATCGGATAGTAAATTGGTCGTCTTTCCTATTTCATAAATCGTTTTACCTTTGGAAAAAGATATTAAATATTGATAAAAAGATCCAAACTCCTTTTGAATATCGCGAAAAATTTTCGCATTTTCAATACTGGCTTTTATTTTTAATTTGTTTCTTACAATGTTTTTATTTTTTAATAACTCTTCTATTTTTTTCTCATCGTAAGAACAAATTTTATCCAATTCAAAATGATCGTATGCCTCTTCAAAACTTTCTCGTTTATTTAAAATGCATTCCCAGGATAAACCTGCTTGAAACGATTCTAGTATCAACATTTCTAATAAATAAGAATCTGTACAATTTGAAACACCCCACTCATGATCGTGATAAGCGACATATTTCAGGTTGTTTACATTACACCATTTACATCTTTTCATAACGCAGTTCCTTTTTTGGGTATGGTAAATTTACTCATATCATGCTTTTCTAATTCTAATAGTTTCACTTTATTTTGGATACCACCACCGTATCCTGTCAAACTACCGTTGCTTCCCACTACTCGATGACAGGGAATGATCAAGCAAATGGGATTCCAACCAACTGCTCCACCTACTGCTTGAGCCGACATCTTTGGTATTTTATTCAACTTGGCAATTTTGTTCGCAATATCCTGATACGTAACAACTTTTCCATAAGGAATTTGATTCATAATATCGATCACTTGTTGACGAAAAGGAGTCAAATTTTCTATCTTGTAGGCAGGAGTAAAATCAGGATCCTTTCCACTAAAGTAAAGATCTAACCATCGAAATGTTTCTTCAAAAATTGGAAGATCTTTTTCGATATATTTGCTCCCGTGTTTGGACTCATCTCTTGATCCAGCAAACCACAGTCCTGTTAAATAAATGCCATCACTTTGCAATAAAATTTTACCTAGTGGAGAATGATAAACTTTTCGATACACAATGATCACCTCCATTTATCAAATATTTTATCATATTCTAATTTTATTGTAACACTTAAATATAAAACAACTTATTACTTTTTCAATTTTTACCATCAAGACATATTTTCGATCCATGAAAACATATAACTTATTGGGGAGGAAAATATGTTAAACAATCAAAATTATGTTCAATTATCTTTGGAACTTCATTTATTTTTTGCGCGAATCATGAAAGAACACAGTTTCTTTTTGGAAGCCGGATTTCAGGGAAAAGACCAAAATTATAAAGACATTGCTCACGATTTTCAAATGAATTTTGCTGGGCTATTAAATCAAGTAACCGATCTTAGCAATCGTAACGTTAGTAAATCAGCACTAGATTCTCAAGAATTCATCACCAATCAAACCCTTGCTGCTGAAAAGAAAACAAGTGAACTATCTGGTATTCCCATTGATCAAAATCTAACGAGAAAAGAAATGAACCTAACGAGTGGAGTCACACAACCAAGCGAACAACTGATAAATCAAGTGCGAAACATCAATCGTCGTGCTTTGCCACTCATTGAAAATCTCATTACCTTCAAAAACGAAGTATTAAATCAAGTGTTAACTTGTCGTATGTACACAACCAACTATCCCCTTTTGATTAATCATATTATTCAAGAAGCCAAAATGTATTACGATCTATTATCGAAAATTGAAAGACGAGAAATCTTATCGTTACAAGAGTTTTACGAGCAAGAGTTATTTTGGAACAACATCATGATGGAACATGCAGAATTTATTAGGGGACTACTTGATCCAAGTGAGAAAAAACTCATTTTAACTGCCGATCAATTTGCAATGGAATACGAAAAAATGCTGCAAACATTTCGCAATCGACCACTTGACCTAAAACAAGCAAGTATACAAGAGACCATGAAATTTCAGCAATTTAACTTAGCCGGTATTACGGGTATTTTAGATTGTAAAATCAGAAGTATCATTCTTCCTTTGTTAGCAGACCATGTCTTAAGGGAAGCCAACCATTTTATTCGAATACTAAATCAATATCGTTCCTACTAAAAAAGAAAGAGCAATCTTTCTTTTTTTTCTATTTATTTTCTTTTGATATAACTAATTCCCATCGTGTTAGGACAAGCATAGGAAGAAATAACGCCACCCATATCGTGTCGAATTGTTTTACAATTTGGATACATTTCGTGAAGTAAGTTTCCTACTTGATCCATTTTTTCTTCCGTAGCCATCGTCGTTCCATAGGTAATCATCATTGGTTCTTCTTCTTTTTCTAAATGTTTTTTGACAAACGATAAATACATTTCTTCTTTGTTATAACGATGCATCTTATCTTGTTCAAGGGCTCCATCTTTCAAAACAACTTCAAACTGTGTTCCTCTTTTAACCAACATTTTAACCATAAATTCTTTCCAAATGGCCATCTTTTTACTATTGGTCTTATTTCGTCCACTTTCTAAAAAACCGAGTGGGTTTGGAACCAAAAACGTCGTTTTGATATATGGTAAAATTTCTTCCTGCATGTAGGTAATCAATTCTTGACTAGAAAAGCCCTCCTCTAACAATTGATTGGCAATTTCTAACACGAGACCTCCACCAGGTCCACCTTGATGAGAATCTACGACATGAATGCGACTAGGATCAATCAGATTAGCGGCTTGGACTGCTGCGTTCATAGAGCCGGCAGAAATCTCACTACTCATCGAAAAATGTACAATTTCATCATGACTTTTCAATTTATCCTGCCACGTATCTAAAAACGAACTCATAAGAGGACTAGCCGTTTTAAATTTCTCTCCATCGTTTCGTCTTCTATAGATTTCTTCATTAGACATGTTAATTTGATCAAAATAACATGTTCCATAGGTATCTTGAATACAAGATGGAATAATGACTGCGTGTTGCATCTTTTTTACCATACCACTATCTGTTGTGATAACAATATTTTTTAACATTTTATCTACATCCTTTCTCTTTACGGCACAATTTTTTTTGAACATATTCTTCTAATGTTAACTGATGTTTTCTACAGTCATCTGCTATTTTCTTACCAACATAGCGAATATGCCACGGTTCGTAAGGATAGTTGGTTATTTTTTCTTTTCCCTTGGGATATCTTAAAATAAAACCAAAACGCGCAAGTTCTTCATGAATTTGAGGAAAAATTGCCTCTTGCCTCATTGCATCGTCTTGTTGAGAAAGCCACCTTCCCTTTTCTTTTAGGGAAATATCGATCGCAAAGCCGGTATGATGTTCCGAAGCACCTACCGGTGCAACAAATTGATCGGCATAATCTTTTCCGTACTTTTCCACAAATTCACGATATAACTGGGCTTGTCGACGAAATGATCGATAGGCACCATCGATTCCAATTATGATACCTTTCTTTTCTAGATGTTTTTGTAATTGTTGAAACGACTGATATGTTTTCGAATCAATCAATACATCTTGTTGATCGACGGCTTGTACAATTCTAAAATTTTGAATGGGAAGTTGTTTTTCTTCCACCAAATGAGTTTTATTTACTAATATCATGTAACCATTCTTTCCTTTTCATATGCCTACTATATCATAATATAAAAAGATGTCAAGAAAAGAAGATGTATGTCGATACATCTTCTTAAATAAACAAATAATCTGGTTTTTGATATAAATTACGATAATCTTTGGGTGCTTCATATTCTTTTTTTAACACAATCGAACCAGTTTTTAAACTTTTTGGCACATCGATGATCCTTTGGTTTGCACTTCCTTTAAACTGCAAATCTAAACTTCTTTGGGACAAATCGAATTTCCCATCGACCAAAACATCAATGTGGTTTAAAAAAGCACGTTTGTCTTGATTTTGCAACACTTCTTCAAAGGTATCACCCGTATAACACCATACCGTTAGTCCCAATGTTTTGGCATATTGGGCAATTTCTTTACAAGCGCGTGGTTGATACATCGGATCTCCTCCTGAAAACGTGATGCCATCTTGGCCAGATAAATGTGTTAATTGTTCTTTGATTTCTTCTACTTCTACCAAAGATCCCAAAGTAAAATCATGAGTACCAGGGTTGTGGCATCCAGGGCAATGATGGGGACATCCTTGTGTCCAAATGACAGTACGGATGCCCTCTCCATCGACAATGCTATCCGGTTGCAATGTACTTGCTAAACGTATTTTCATCTTTACTTACATATACCAGTCATATCATGTTTTACGCGATCGTGTTCTTCTGCTCTTTTGGCATTGTTAAAACGATCTGTCGTTCCTACCAAATAACCAGTAATTCTTCTAATTCTTTCGAATTTTACTCCTTCTCCTACTTTTCTTTCTTCATTTTTCATATTATTTTCTCCTTTCTATCTTCCATGGCAAGTTAAACTTGCATTTTTTACTCGTTCTATACTTACGCCTTCACTTTCACGTCTTCCACATCCAGGGCATACTTCTCCAATCACACCAGTATATCCACAAACAGGATCACGATCAACTGGATGATTAATCGCACCATAACCGATGCCATTGTCGTGCATAAGGCGTACAATTTTTTCGAATGCTTCTAAGTTATTCGCCGCATCGCCATCTAATTCAATATAACTAATATGTCCACCATTGGTTAAACTATGATAAGGTCCTTCTACTTCTAGTTTATGGGTAATGGAAGTAGGATAATAGACCGGTACGTGGAAAGAGTTGGTATAGTATTCACGATCCGTAATTCCTTCCAATATTCCATAAATCGATTTATCGATGGCAGTAAACCTTCCTGATAGTCCTTCTGCTGGAGTTGCAATCAACGAGAAGTTCAATTTGTACTGTTCAGCATACTCATCTACTTTTTTACGCATGAAGGAAATAATTTCAAGTCCTAACTTTTGGGCTTCTTTGCTTTCACCATGGTGTTTTCCAATCAATGCTTTAAGTGTTTCTGCAAGACCAATGAAGCCAATGGTAAGTGTACCATTTTTTAAAATATTACGAATTCTAGAATTGTTTTTCAAGCCCTTAGAATCAATCCATACCCCTTGTCCCAACAAGAATGGGAAGTTGTATACTTTCTTACTACATTGAATTTCAAAGCGCTCTAACAACTGATCTTTGACCAAATCCATCAAATCGCCTAATTCTTGATAGAAGCCATCCATGTCGGCTTTCCCGTTGGTTACCATACCATGTTTAATTCCAATTCGTGGTAAGTTAATCGAAGTAAAGGACAAGTTTCCTCTTCCTGATACAATTTCTTTATCTGGATAAGCAACGTTTCCCATAACTCTCGTACGGCATCCCATGTAAGCAATTTCTGTACGATAATCGTCTTCTTTATAATATTGCTTATTAAATGGTGCATCGATAAACGAAAAGTTCGGAAACAATCTTTTGGCAGATACTTTACAAGATAATTGGAATAAGTCATAGTTAGGATCACCTTTGTTATAGTTAACTCCTTCTTTTACTTTAAAAATCGAAATAGGAAAGATTGGTGTTTCCCCATGACCAAGTCCCGCATCTGTTGCGTACAAGTAATTTTTCATGACCATTCTTCCTTCTGGCGATGTATCCGTTCCAAAGTTGATAGAAGAAAACGGAACTTGGGCTCCTGCTCTTGAATGCATAGTGTTTAAGTTGTGAATAAATGCTTCCATCGCTTGATAAGTAATGCGATCCGTCTTGTCATAGGCCTTTTTGTATGCCTTTTTGAAAATTCGTTCGGCTTCTTCACTACACTCATAAAAATCTTTAAATTCTTCGATATCAAATTCGATTGTTTTTAATTTATCGATTCGTTTTACAATGTGATCAAACTTGATATACCCCAAAATGCCCATCACTTCTAAAAGATCATAGAGGGTTTGTTTGAATTGTTTTTTAAATGTTTTTAAAACACCTGGTGCCATGTAGTAATCAAAAGCAGGAATGCTTTGTCCACCATGTTGATCGTTTTGGTTTGACTGAATGGCAATCGCAGCCAAAGCAGTATACGACATGATGTCGTTCGGACATCTTAGATGACCATGTCCTGTAGAAAAACCATCTTTAAATAGTTCATTTAAGTCAATCTGACAACAAGTAGTCGTACCCATTGGCAAAAAGTCCATATCATGAATGTGAATTTGTCCAGAATCATGTGCTTCTCCAAATTTGTTTTTCATCATGTATGCTTTGGCAAATTCTTTGGAAATCGTACTGCCGTACTGAAGCATCGTACCCATGGCCGTATCACCATCGACGTTGGCATTATCACGTTTGGCATCTTCTTCTTTGGCATCTTTAAGCGTAAGTGCCTCGATTGCTTTCATCAATTTATGTTGACGTGAAACAAAAATTTTACGTGATTCATTTCTTCTTTCTCGATAACTAGAGAATGCCTCTAAAACATCCGCGTAACCAAGATTTTTTAGATTCTCTTCGATTAAGTCCTGAATTTCTTCAATTCGAATTTCTTTGGCATCTTGATAGTTCTGATCAATTTCTTCTAGTACTTTTAAGTATACTTTGTTCATATCTTCCGCAGTGTATTCTTCTTCTCCTATGGTACTATCAAAACCCTTTTTGATTGCTACCGCAATCTTTTCCCCATTAAAAGCAACGCGTTTTCCATCTCTTTTGACTACTTTTAAAGGTGTGTTCTCAAGTAATGTTGCAACCATATTGTCTACCTCCCACATAACAATATTTTATTTTTACAATTTCATTGTACGGCCTATCGAATAGAAAATGCAATTACTTTTTCGTTTATTTTTGACACCAAAAAAACAAGATCCTTATTCTATAAGGATCTTCAAAAAAAGTTTTTTTCATTCTTTACAAGAATTGACATCAAGTAGTCAGTTTTTGACTTTTGTAAAAAATTATTTTTTGCATTTTCTCAATTTCGACTATCGACATAGTTTCAAAAACGTTGATTTTATTGGTTTTCGATTAAAAAGGCACTTTCTATTTTTGACTTTTACCAAAAATTATTTTTTATGTTTTCTTAATTTCAAGCACTAGGTACCATGATATTTTCCGGTGGTAACAAACTCAATGAAAGTTTCTTGGTATCTAAATTGATCCCTATGACGTAACAGTCGACAATGTCTCCTACATTTACTACATCCAAGGGGTGACGAATATATTGATTGCTTAATTTTGAAATATGGGCTAGCCCGTCATCGTGCAGTCCTACATCAATAAACGCTCCAAAATCGACGACATTACGCACCGTTCCTTGCAATTTCATTCCTATTTTTAAGTCCTCCAAATGTAAAATATCACTTTTTAATAGTGGTTTTGGTAAACTATCACGAAGATCTCGTCCTGGTTTTTGAAGAGATGTTACAATATCTTCTAACGTATAACGATCGGTTTTTAACTTCGTCGTATAAAAATCGATGTCAATACCTTTCAACACTTCATTTAATTCTACACTTCCCACTTGATCGATAGCAAACCCAAGTTCCTCTAACAACGCAAGAGCGATAGGATAACTTTCCGGGTGAATATCCGTTTTATCTAGTGGATTGGTTCCATCTAATATCCTCATAAAACCAATTGATTGTTCAAACTGTTTTTTGGAAATACCTTTTAATTGTTGAATTTCCTCGCGAGATGTAAATTTTCCTCTTTCATCACGTGCCACCAAAATCGTCTGAATGGCTTTTTTATTCAATCCAGATACGTACTCTAACAAAGAACGACTAGCTGTGTTGATGTTTACTCCTACTTGATTGACTACTTTAGTAACGACAAATCGTAATGATTCATCTAAGCGCTTTTGGGTCATATCATGTTGATACAATCCCACTCCAATACTCTTTGGATCTATTTTAACGAGTTCTGCCAAAGCATCTTGCAAACGACGGCCAATGCTAATGGCGCTCCTTTTTTCCACCGTTAAATCAGGAAACTCTTCGATGGCTAATTTACTAGCAGAATAAACAGAGGCACCTGCTTCGCTTACGATCATATACTCAACTTTGCGACTTGCTTCTTTGATGGTATTCGCAATAAACTGTTCGCTTTCTCTTGAAGCCGTACCATTACCAATGGCAATCAAATCGATTTGATAACGTTCGATCAACTCTAACACTTTCTTTTTGCTTGCTTCGATTTCACATCTTGGTTCCGTTGGATAAATCACGGCAATTTCTAGTGGTTTTCCTGTTTTATCTAAAACAGCCAATTTACAACCCGTTCGAAAAGCCGGATCTAACCCTAACACCATTTTCCCTTTCATTGGTGGTGTAAGCAATAACTTCTCGACGTTTTTAGAAAAGTTATCGATGGCAACTTCTTCGCTCTTTTCTTTTAAATCACTTCTAATTTCTCGTTCAATACTAGGAAAAATTAAACGTTTATAACTATCTTGAATGGCTTCTTTTACAAATGGTGTCACAAAAGATTGTTCTTGCTTGATGATTTTCTTTTCTAAATAAGAAAGCAAAACACTAGTATCAACATCTAAAGAAATCGTCAAGATTCCCTCTTTTTCTCCGCGATTCATCGCTAAAATTCTATGCGGTTTCACGCTGCGAACGGCTTCTTGATAATCATAATACATCTTGTAGGTTTCTAAGTCATCGTTTGCTTTTTTCTTCTTACTTGATACGATGATTCCGTTTTTATAAATATTGTTACGAAGAAATTTACGATAGCCCGCATGATCGCTAATCCACTCGGCAATGATATATTTCGCACCTGTTACAGCGTCCAAAACAGTTGTTACTTTATCATTGACATATGGCTTCGCAAGGGACTCTATCGTCCCATTCATTGGAAAAGACATCATTTTTTTAGCCAGCGGCTCAAGTCCTAATGCGATCGCTTCCGTGGCTTTGGTTTTCTTTTTTTCCTTATATGGTCGATAAAGATCTTCTACTTCCACTAATTTCTGGCATGCTAAAATCTGTGTTCTCAACTCTTCTGTCATCATATCCTTCTCTTCTATCAAGCGAATGACATCTTCTTTGCGTTTCGCTAAGTTCACTTGATAATCGTATACTTCACAAATTTTACGAATCATCTCTTCATCGAGAGCACCTGTTACTTCTTTGCGATACCTCGCAATAAAAGGAACGGTATTCCCTTCTTCTAATAATTTTAATACAGTTGTTACTTGATTTTCTTTCAAGTTTAAATCTTCACTAATTTGTCTAATCACTATTTCATTCATATGGTATCTCCTTCTCGTACTATTTCAGTGTATCAAATTTTTAATCATGAAAAAAGATGAATTTTTATTTTTCATCTTTTGCTGTTTATATTTACGACTCTACAATTGAAACATTGCCTGCACTATTTCCTACTGTACCCGTCGTAAAATTATATCCACTACTTCCATTGATAATTAATCCCCAATCAAAACTTTTTCCTGTTTGGTTCGTAATCTTAGTCAATTTAGAATTGGTATCAAATCTTTTATAAAAAGCATTTTTTCCGATCGATGTTACCGTACTTGGAATCACAATTGTTGATAAATTACAATTTGAAAAAGCAGACGGGCCAATTGTTCTTAAGTTGCTTGGCAAACTAATACTTTCAATATAAGTATAACTAAAAGCCCCGTCTGCAATAGTAGTGACATTTTCCGGAACGACAATGTTAGTCGTTTTAGCCCCTGCATAACTTAATAGTGTCGTGTCGTCAATACTACCATCACTACGACGTTGATAGATAAAAGCCAATTCATCATATGGAATTTTATTGGTGTTAAACGCACCCATTCCAATATGAGTAACACTAGATGGAATCGTAATACTTGTTAATTCATTATTGTAAAAAGCCCTTTGGCCAATGTACTTAACACCTTCTGGAATTGTAACACTTTTTAAATTAGTTGTAGAAAAAGCAGAATCTCCAATTGTTTCTACGTTCGAAGGAATCACCACATTTTCCTTTCTAGCGCCAGCATAATTGATTAAATAGCTTCGATCTTCTCCTTCTTTACTTCTTTTATAAATGAAAGCATCTTCATCGGCTAATAGATTGTCAGAAAAAGCACCACCTGATAAATTTGTGACTGTTTTCGGAATTGTCAAACTTGTCAGTTGATTACTACTAAAAGCACTACCATTTATTGTAGTTAAACCTTCTTGCAATACAATGCTAGATAATTTTAAATTATTACATGCAAAACTAGAAATAACTTTGATATTAGAAGGAAATACCACATGATCTCGGTTTGCCCCGGCATAAGAATTCAATGTGGTAATATCTTCACTACCATCACTTTTTCGATTATAAATGAATGCTTGATCATCTGGTAATTGATTGTCACGAAAAGCAGCAACACCAATATTTGTTACACTGTCTGGTATCACTAATTGTGAAATTTTATTTACCGCAAAAGCATTGACACCAATGTCAGTAATGGTATTAGGAATAATAACGCTTGTTAATCCTCTATTCATAAAAGCACCATTGGCAATTTTTGTAATTGTAGTCCCGTTTAAATTAGAAGGTATTACTACTTCTTTTGAACAAGGATCTCCATTTTTGTCTACTATATTGTATTTGGTTATCGTATCCAAATTAGATACAAAACAACTATCGCTATTTTGTACTTGAGTGGCTTCTAATCGTAATTTCCCCTTATATACCTTGTTCATTGCGGTTTGATCTGCTTCACTATCTACCCACAATCTTAACTGATAAGTATTTTTTATTCCAGGGCCAATGATACCATTGTCTAATACCTTATTATCCAAATCACTAAGTAACGCACTTCCAGTTGACGTTACTAAAGCATTGTTTTTTTCTAAACTATATCGAATATATTGGGCAGAAAGTTGTTCTTCATTTACATCTAGCGCACCATCATCTAAATATAAAACATATTGACTAGGAATATCACCGTTGTTTTCAATTGCAAATTGATATCCTTCTTGCATTTGTCCTTCTTCTGTTAAAATGGGAACAGCATTTTTTAAATCGATGATCGATCCCAACTCATCATCTAAAATTAAACTTAATGTTCCTGCTTTTAGTACATTCGTTTTGGCTCCAGTTAGTGTCAAACTTAGCCAAGCATAACTTACTCCTAATAACAAAATGGTACCTAATATTATTGGTAGACCTAATTGATAAAGTTTTTTCTTTTGTTCCTTATTCATAACCCTATTCCTTTCGTTTCTACTGAAAAACAATAATTTTAAGTGTATGTTTGAATTCTTCTACTGTTCTATTTTTTAGTATATCAAAACATCTTCTCTTTATTTTCCTATTCGTAATATTTCAAACGTGACGTTGGATGATACTCCTAAAGTAGCCGCATCTTTTTCGCTCGCATACAGCAAGTCAAACATATATTTTTTACCAATTCCGATCGCGCTTCCTCTATCTAATACAATACCTAAAATTGGTTCATCTGATAAATTAGCATCGTTAATTCTCACGATGGTATAAAAAGGATACTTGGAATCTCCTGCTAAAATACGTACCTTTCCATACGTTGGATCTTGATAGTAAATATTACCTTCTCCAACATAGTAACCACTTGCGGTCTTATTGGAAGTACATCCAATACAATCCGGACCATAACCACTCATACTTCCAATCAGTGTCTCTAATACTGCTTCTGGTTCTTCTTGTTCAACTATTACTTCTTCCGTTACTTCCAATTCAACCTTTTCTTCTTCTATAACTTCTTTCGTAGGTTCCTCAATTACTTCTTCAACAACCTCTTCTACCGCTTCTTCCTCTTGCTCTTTTACTTCTTCGTATACCAAGTAACGACTTGGTAAATATTTGGAAGAAGAAGCCGTATTGGTACTTTCTTCTATCAACGTATGATTGCAAAATAAGATTCCCAAACAACCAATCAATAGAAAATCTAAAATACCACATAAACTTGTTTTTATTTTGTTCATTGCTTGTCTGCTCCTTTGTATCATCAATAGTATTCTAACATATTTATATGCCAACAAACAAAAAATTTGACTTGATTGCTGTCAATCATTTTGTCAAGTTTTGTCAAATTTAAGCGTCTCTACAACTGTAACCAACCTCTGTCAATTGATCTTCGATGACCATCCTATCTTGATTGAACGTAAATTCTGGATAAAAGCCCTCTAGTTCCCCAATGTTTTGTTGGGAAGTGATATCTTCTAATTTACTATAGTCAATTTCTTGGGTAATCGAATAACGATTATCGCTTAATGAACATTCTTGTTTGATTCCTTCTTGTTGCTCGATCGTTTCTTTAAATGTTTGGCAGCGCAACTGCATGTCGCGTAAATTTTCTAGCTCGTTATTATCCAAAGGAATGACGACATTAGTTAGCGTTTCTTTTTTTAAAGAATTATTTTGATAGACGAATTCTAATGTAATGCTTGTTTGTTGTGAAGAATTTTGTTTGTTTAACGTACAAATACGTGTCGTTGTCGGTTCTTCTTCGGTATTCGGTTTTACGATTTCTTCTGTCTGTTTCCGACTATCTAAATAACTGCTAATTTGCGGTAAAAAAATGACAACCCCAAACAACAACACGAAGATCAAAATGACACCAATGCCTTTCCCTTTGGAACTTTTTGGTGGTTTCGATACAATGGCTGTTTCTGTTTGAATTGGTACTTCCGGTACTACATTAGGATCTACTTTTACGGTTTCTTCTTGTGGTGCTTGTGTTTCGTTTTTCTTTTCTTCCATATTATCACCCGATTTATTCTACTAACATTCTAACACACAACATCCATTCTGTAAATGCTATCTTAAACGATCGATGGCTTCTTGAAAATCTTCACTAGATAAAACGTAGGTTCCACTCACAACAATATCAGCACCAGTTACATACTTTCTCGTTTCATCCGTAATTCCACCATCGACACTAATTTTTACTTGGGCTTGTTCTTCTTGGATCATTTCTTTCAATTTCTTAATTCGGTCAGGTGTATCTTCAAGAAATTCTTGTCCTGGTTTTCCTGGCTCCACCGCCATGACCAAAACCAAATCAATGCGTTTTAAATAAGGTCTGATTTCTTCTAAATCGGTAGATGGTTTGATCGATATCCCACACTTGATTCCGTAAGTTGCGATGAGATCCAACAGTTCATCGATGTCTTCTTCTAATTCTAAATGCATGGTCAAATATGCGGTATTGAGTAATGCATAATCTATAATATACTTCTTTGGCTTTCGAACCATAAGATGTACGTCTAAGCGCTTAGAAGTGAACTTATAGATGTTCTTCATCTCTTTAAAAGGCATCGTCTTATTTTTGACAAACTTACCATCCATGACATCGACATGAATAAAGTCGGTATCGGTTTCATTTAGAATTTTTAAATCTCTTGGAATATTTCTACTACTTAAAAACGAAGTGGATACTTGCATCTTGTCACCTACTTTCTTCGATTATTTTTTGATAATTTTCGTATCTGGAAGGTAAAATTTTACCTTCTTTAACGGCTTGCTTGACACGACATTCCCTTTCTTTTAAATGGAAACAATCGGAATAAGGGCAATCATAATTTTGAAATTCTACAAAGCAAGAGCGAATGGTCTCCTTATCTAAATTTTGAAACTCTAAAGAAGAAAAACCAGGAGTATCTAAAATTTTACCACTACAAAATTCTAACAATTGTACCGTTCTCGTCGTATGTTTTCCTCTTCCCAAGGCAAGAGAAATCTCTCCTGTTTCCAAATGTAACTCAGGGTTTAATCGATTGATGAGCGTCGACTTACCAGCACCAGTCTGTCCTGTTAATACGCTGGTTTTTCCTTTGAACAATCGTTTTATTTTTCTCTTCTTCTGGTTGGATACTACCAAATATCCTAATTTTTGATAATACTTCAAAATTGGTTTTAGTTCTTTTTTCTTTTGCTTCGATAACAAATCTTCTTTGGTAATACAAATGATGGGTTTCACTTTTTTATATTCCATCATAACCAACAATTTATCTAACAAATTAGTAGAAAACTCTGGTTGTGTTAAACTAGTAACCAAAAGAGCTTGATCGATGTTGCTAACGGCTGGTCGAACAAACTCATTTTTTCTTGGTAAAATATCTTCGATTATTTTTTGATCTTTATCAAATACCACGTAATCTCCTACTAGTGGCATTTTCTTTTGTTTACGAAACTTTCCTCGACATTTGCAAGGTATTACTTCATGATCCGCACTAACAAAGTGCGTATCGCTCATAATTTTGACAATTTGTCCTTCCATATTTCCCCCTATGGCAACAATGATTCAAGATTTGGATCCTCTGTTGGATTGGTTGGTACCTGTGGCTCAATAGCAACGGTAACTGTCAAAGTTGCTCCTTCCACAATCGGCGTATCTGCCGCTCTTGATTGATCGATAATTTGACCTTTTGGATATTCGCTCGTTTCTTCTTCATCAACCTTTAAAGTAAGATTATATTTGTCGCAGAACGCCTCTACGTCTTCAAGAGTCCAGCCCTCTTCTACCATGTTTGGATAGCCCTCTACAATATTTGGAATGTAGAGAATAATCTTATCGCCTTTAGAAACTTTGGTTCCTGCTTCCAAACTTTGACCAATAATTTCTTGTTCATCGTATTCTTTATCACCACTCGTATCGACATCTCGTTTTTCGATTTCAACATCTAGTTCATGTAATGTTTCTAACAACGTTTGAATTTCAATATAATTTTTACCAGTATAATCTTCGATTTCATACGTGGCTTCTCCTAGCGATTCATAAAGCGTAATCGTACTACCTTTTTTGATGCTTCTTCCGATCGCAGGATCTGTTCTTACTACTTTACCTTTTTCCACTTCATCGCTTTCCACTCGTTCCACTGTCGTATTGACTTCAAAGCCCAATTTTTTTAGTTCTTCTTCGGCATCGATGACACTCATATTTCTAACATCTGGAATTTTGACATCCGGTATTTCCGTAAGTGCTGGAACGACTAAGAAAATAGCCGCCAAAACAACGATAATTCCACCTAAAATAATCGATAACACCCAAATCCAACGATTGGTTTTTTTCACCGTCGCATCTTCAGGAATTGGCTTAACCAAATCTTCTGTATGTTCTTCGTCATCGTCTTCTTTGATATCTTTTTCTTTGATGACAGGAATCACCTTGGTTTCATCTAAATCATGCTCCGGATATGGATAAGCATATCGCGGCTCGTTGATACGATCGTCATTCAAACAAGTCAATAGATCTTGATGCATTTCTTTGGCATCGTTATATCTATTTTTGGGATTTTTGGCCGTTGCTTTCAAAATGATATTTTCTACACTTTGTGGAATCGATGGGTTTTGTTTTCTGACACTTGGAAGTGGATCTTTCATGTGTTTCAAGGCGATTTCAACTGCATTTTCCCCTTTAAAAGGTAAAATTCCCGTCAATAGTTCATAGAAAATAATTCCCATAGAATAAATGTCGCTCTTGATGGTAGATCCCTTACCACTCGCTTGTTCTGGCGGTAAATAATGCACCGATCCCATCACAGAATTCGTCTGAGTTAGTTGGGTACTATTTAATGCCATGGCAATTCCAAAATCGGTAATTTTAATGCCACCATCGTCTTCGATCATGATGTTTTGGGGTTTTAAATCTCGATGAATGATGTAACTATCATGTGCATGACTCATCCCATCCGTTAGTTGTAACATAATATCGATGCTTTCACTCAACGTTAAATTACCACGTTTTTTTAACAATTGTTTTAATGTTTTTCCTTCTACATATTCCATGACGATAAAATAATTGCCATTGTCTTCTCCTACATCGTACATTTCTACAATATTAGGATGCGACAAACTAGAAGCCGATAAGGCCTCACGTTGAAAGCGTCTTACAAACTTTTCATCCGTTGCCAAATCACCTCTTAGTACTTTGATCGCAACATTGCGATCCAAAATGGTGTCGTGTGCCAAATAGACATTTGCCATACCACCTTCGCCAATACTACGAATGATTTCATATCGTTCGTTAATTTTTTGCCCCTTTATAATCATTTATTCTTCACCTTCTTCGTTTCGAATCAGATATGCAACAGAGATATTGTCCGTACCACCACGGTTGTTACTTTTTCGTATCAAACGAATCACTTTATCCTCAATATCTGCGTCGCTTAACAATACTTTTTCAATTTGTTCTTCTTCTAACATATTGGTAAGACCATCACTACATAACATAATCGCATCAATTCCCATATCACAATCGAAAACGTCGATATCGATCGGATCGTTTGCACCTAAGGCCTTCATCAATACATTTTTCTTAGGATGTTCTTTGGCTTCTTCCTCTGTAAGCTCTCCTGCACTTACCAAAAGATTGACCAAAGTATGGTCGTACGTTACTTTGTGCAATTTCTCATCTTTTACGACGAAACCACTAGAGTCTCCAATATTTCCAAACAAGATGTAATCTTTGGTATGAATCGCTACTACCAAAGTCGTTCCCATTCCTTTACTTTCAGGATGCTCTTTTTCATATTTAAAAATCAAACCATTGATTTCATTGACACTGCTACGCAACCAATTGACAGCATCCATCTTACTCATATTTAAAAACGTTTCATTAAAGTGTTTTCCCAAATAACTGATGGCGATAGAACTTGCAATCTCTCCTGCAGAATGACCACCCATTCCATCGGCCACCGCCATTAAATAATCTTGATTATGATTCTTGACGATAATGACACTGTCCTCGTTATGATTTCGTACTTTTCCAGCATCGGTTAAATAAAACGATTTCATACTTCCTCCTTCCGGCTTCTCAGTTGTCCACACGCTGCGCTGATTTTACTTCCAAATTCTCGTCTAATGGTTACTCCAATCCTATTTTTTTTCAGTATATCATAAAATTTCATAATTTGTAATGGTTCGCTTCGTTTATATTCGATATGACTGGTTTCATTATAAGGGATTAAGTTCACATACCCGTTGATTCCTTTTAACAAGTTGGCTAGTTGTCTGGCATGTTCTTCTTGATCGTTTACACCTTTTAACAGTACATATTCAAACGTAAGGCGACGATTCGTTTTCTTCAAATATTCTTTTAAACAAGGAATCAGTTCTGATAAAGGATATCTTTTGTTAATGGGCATCAAATGACTTCGTAACGCATCGTTTGGAGCATGCAAACTGATGGCCAAATTCACTTGATAAGGAAAATTCATAAACTCTTTGATTTTGGGAATGACTCCACAAGTAGATACCGTAATATGTCTACTTCCAATTTGTAAACCTTTCGGATGGTTGATGATTTCGATAAACTTGGTTATCTCTTCATAGTTGTCAAACGGTTCCCCGATTCCCATAATCACTACATGGCTAATTCTGACTTTACTATCTTCTTCCACTTGTAAAATCTGTCTTACCATTTCTGATGCCTTTAAATTGCGCACTTTTTTACGTCTACCACTTTCACAAAATTTGCATCCCATGTTGCAGCCAACTTGACTTGATACACAAATACTCATTCCATAATCGTGACGCATCAAAACGGCTTCAATCTTCTCTTCGTCGGATAGTTCAAACAGATACTTGCTTACATCTTGATCTTCTTCCTTTTTAAGTATATTAAGTGGGGTAATAAAATAATCGTGTTTTAACTGCTCCAATGTTTCTTTTTTTATATTTTTCACTTCATCAAAACTTTTAATTCTTTTTTTATACAACCAATCAAACAATTGGACTGCATGGAACTTTTTATCGTCGTGACTTAAAAAATAGTTTTCCAAATCACTTAGTCGTAATTGATAAATACTTTCCATAAATTCACTTCCATACCGTAATTATACCATGTGATGAAATGGTTTAAAAGAAATTTATGCCAATTTGACAACAAGTAAACAGCAAAAAGCAGGCAAAAAGTTCTGCTTGCTTCTTTGGTTACATCATTTATGGATCAGGTTGCGTTTTTGGGAATATCCAATTCTTGAATTTCTCCAAAGTTCGTATATTCTAGCGTAATTTGTAAAGAGTGTGGTTTTCCTTTTTGGTAACTGATATAAGGAGTAAGATCCAATTCTATTTTGTATACTTCTCCTTCGTTTACATACAGATGAATTTTGTTTGGTTCATCCATCAGATCTACTTCTTGCTCTTCTAAAAGCGACAATAAAGTCGTCGTCGAAATTTCATACTGATATAATCGATCGTTGTTTGAAAACTCTGTCTTAGAAATTAAGGTACTGTTTTTTACGAGACGATTGATTTCTTTGACATCGAAGAATATCGGATAAGAATAAGGGTTTTCTCCTAGTTCCCACAGTTCGTTTTTCACAAGGAACATGTTGTCATTGTTGAAATACTCTTTGATATTGCTATCGTCTTTGACGGTAAAGAGTTCTTTTTCTAAGTTTTTATCACCTTCGTAAACGATTGTTTTTTCATCCTCTTTTACTTGGTATACGAAATGATAGTTTTCTTCATTGATCAAATCAAATTGATATTCTATATCGATTTCATCTACTGGATCTACTTGCGGTTCATTTTGACTGTTTCCTAAGATAATAAACAAAACAACAAAAAAGACGAAATAAAATCCAAAGAAAATAAACGCTCTCGTTCTAGGATTCTTTAAATTTTCTTGGAAGTTACTTGGTTCTTGTTCTTTTTTCTTCATCGTATCACCTACTTCAATCGTTTACCTAACCAAGTTCCCGGTTTGGTACCATTCCAATAATCTTTCACCAAAAGACGTTTTTTTCCTTCTAGTTGTATTTCTGTCACGATGAGTTCTCCATCTTTCGTAGCAACACCAAAGCCATCTTTGTAAATGCGAGAAATTTCTCCTACTTCTTTAGTCGTATAAAAAGAATCGCTGATTCGTGCTGCAAATAGTTTAATAATTTTTCCATCTAACAAAGCATAAGCACCAGGTGCAGGGTTCAAACCACGAATTTGATTGTAAAGTTCTCGCGTCGTCTTAGAAAAATCGAGATGTTCTTCTTCGCGCTTGATGTTATAGGCATAAGTTACTTCGCTTTCTTTTTGAGGAACGGGTTTTATTGTTCCTTGTAGTAAATCAGGGAGTGTTTCTAACAATAAGTTTTTTCCCATTTGACTCAAGCGATCTGTTAAAGTTGCAAGAGTATCGTCATCTTGAATGATGGTCTCTTTCTGGCGAAGAATATCTCCTGCATCCATTTTTTCTACCATGTACATGATTGTTACGCCTGTTTTAGAATAACCATCGATAATGGCTTTGTGAATAGGAGCACCACCTCTTAGTTTTGGAAGTAAAGATGCATGTACGTTAATGCAGCCATATTTGGGAGCGTCCAATAAAACTTTCGGAATAATTTGTCCATAAGCACAAGTTACGATCAAATCGGGTTTTAAATCTACAATATTCTGATAATCAATTTTAATGTGCTCTGGCTGTAACACAGTCACTTGATGTTTTAGAGCCAATTCCTTGATGGGTGATGGTGTTTTCACTTGTTTTCTACCAACTAATTTATCTGGCTGCGTCACTACTCCAACCACTTGATATTCCTCTAACAATCCTTCTAACACCGGAACACTAAATTGCGGGGTTCCCATAAAGACAATTCTTATCTTTTTCATGTTTTCCTCCTATTGTATATTAAAGTAAATGCTAACCAAAATCCACGTCAAGCCCAAAGTAATCATTAATATTCCTGATAACGCGATCACATCCGCATAACCGTGATTGTTTTTCTTGATTTTTTCTTCCTGCTTTTCTTGGGGTACAGGTGGCTTTTCAGCATTCTTTTCATATGTCATAATTCGCTCATAACTTGGAAATTTACAAATTTCAAGTTCCGCAGGAATTATTTTCGTATAGCGACGATCGTTTGGATATCTACTATCCATAATTTTCGATAAACTGTAGATGATATCTTGTTCATCACAATACTTCATTATTTCATCATAATCTTTTAGAAAATCACGTCCTACTACTTTACGCTTCATAAGGACGATCATCGGTACTAGGTTTGATGCATCTAATAACTTCCACTGCTCGTGAAAATAATTCATGACGGTATCTTTCTCTTGATCTGTCAAGCCCTTTTTATTACACAACAATTCAATGTTGTTAGAACAAAGTTCCATACTTTTCAAATAGTACGCATCTTGATTCATACTATCATCTTCTAAATTAGAATACGAAGTAAAATAACAAAAGTACATAGGGGTTTCTAAAGCATGGAAAAAAGCCATAGAAGGACTATCGGTAATTTCAAAATACTCTTTTTTTTGAAATTCTGGCTCGATACCAAAAATGTTGTCAATTCCGTACTTTTCAAAAATATGATCGATCTTTATGATTTGATCAGATAACGGATATCCTTCTTTCTTAGAAAGACCGTCTTTTTTAATGACATCTTCCAAAGAGGAAGGAATACTGTGAAAGCAATAACCATTTTGAATGTAATGTTCATAAGCATAGGCCAATATTTTCTTTTTATTTTCCACAGACAATTGATCAGATAACTGTAATTTCTGTTGGATGCTCGTTGCCAACAGGCGATTAGATTGAATTAGAAACGTTTTATAATTGGGTGATGTTTGAAATACCTGTTCTAGTTGCGAAGCAAACGAGAAGATATCCTGGCTTCCTTGATGTAAGATATGATATTTGATCAAAAACTCTACCACAACACACAAATAATACTGATTCACATAAGAGGTTGCTTTCGAATGCCGAAAAGGAAGATCATCCTTCTTCAAATCTTGTTTCACTAATACGTTATGTAAAAAATTTAAAATTTGATCTGTCTCAAACAATTCCGGTAATGTCATCACGTTCACCTCTTTTTACTTTAATAACATTATATCATAAATCTTTTATTTTTCTCTACTGTTTTGTTTATATATGACTTGGATTAAAATCGATATCAATTACAACCTGTGCATTGCTTTTGTAATGATTTTGTAATTTTTGTAGTACAGGATACAAACTAGGATCTTTTTTATACTTTATCATGATGCCAAATCGATACGTATTGTTGATTCGAAAAATGTTACATACCGATGGGCCTAACACGATTGATTGCGATAAATTTTGTTTTAAAAAAAGGCCTGCTTGCTGAGCAATATTTTTGGTTTTTTCATAATCTTTTCCCATTATTTTTAAGTAGACCAAATAGTAAAATGGAGGATACTTTAATTGTTTTCTTATCTTCATTTCGTGTTGATAAAAACCAAAATAGTCATGATTTTTAGCGTACTGTATCGCATAATGATCGGGATTGAACGTTTGAATGATGACTTTTCCTTCTTTATCTTTGCGGCCGCTACGACCACTTACTTGATTTAATAGTTGAAAGGTATATTCGCTACTTCTAAAATCAGGAATGTTCAAACTCGTATCGGCATTGATCACTCCTACCAACGTGACAAGTGCAAAATCAAGTCCTTTGGCGATCATCTGTGTTCCTAATAAAATATCATATTCTTGGTTTTCGAAACTTTCGATCATCTTTTCGTGTGATCCTTTTTTGCTTGTGGTATCGAAGTCCATGCGCAGCACTCTAGCCGCTGGAAAGAACTCTTTCAACAACTCTTCGACCTTTTCTGTGCCACTTCCAAATTCTTTGATCGAATGCTCTTTACAGGAAGGACACACTTCTTTTTTTTTGGTACCATATCCACAGTAATGGCACCGTAACGTATTAGATGATTTATGATACGTTAAAGCAATATCACAGTTGGGACACTTTTCCACATATCCACAATTTTGACACATCTCTATCGACGCATATCCTCGACGATTTAACAACAACATCACTTGTTCATGTCTTTCTAAACGGTTTCTAATTTCATCGAGCAAAAGTTGAGAAAATATACTGTTTCCTCTTTTGATTTCCATAGAGAGATCCACAATCGATACTTTAGGAAGTTGTTTCTGATTTACCCTTTTCGGTAATTCTACTAATTGGTACACTTCTTTCATCGCTCTTGCATAACTTTCTAAAGAAGGAGTCGCACTTCCTAACACCAGAGGACAGTTATGAATTCGGCTTCTTTCCTTGGCTACATCGATCGCATGATACTTGGGATTATTCTCTTGTTTATAAGTCGTACTGTGTTCTTCATCGACGATAATCATACCGATATTTTCTAAAGGAGCAAAAATCGCGCTTCGGGCCCCGATGACAATCTTTACTTCACCCCTTGCAATCTTACGCCATTCATCGTACTTTTCTCCATCACTTAAACGACTGTGCAACACTGCAATGTTTTCCCCAAAGCGACTCTGAAAACGAGCGACAATTTGTGGCGTCAAAGAAATTTCCGGAACCAATACGATACTACTTTTTCCTTCCTTTAATACCGATTCAATCAGTTCCATGTAAACTTCCGTTTTCCCACTTCCCGTCACTCCGTGCAACAAAAAAGTTTGATTGCTATTTTTCTTTTGCAATACTTTCTCTACTACTTTTTGCTGATCTATTGTCAAGGGATATTTTGGTTTTATAGAATACTCTTTTTGATAACGATACACTTCTTCTATTTCTTCTTTTAATATGTGCTGTTTGAGCAACGTTTTCACACTACTTGCCGAAATTTTATTCAACCATTCTTTTTTCACTTTATCGTTTTGTTGAAACTTGTCTAAAATTTCACGTTGCGATTGCCTCCACTTTTTTTGCATTAACAATTCATATGGTTG